>JANOEV010000100.1:0-10815 GCA_031413695.1 Burkholderiales bacterium | reverse complement strand
GTCAACACCGTCACCTTGGCGTCAAACATGCGCGCCATGGAAAGCGCAGAATCAAGCGCCTTGAGTGAAACCTTGCCGCCGTCAGTTGGGAACAACAGATGCTTGTACATTCTTGCCTCCGTGGCGATGCGTAAAGTGACGGATATGAGTCGGATAGCCTGACCAGTTCAATGGTATGCGGACGCGCCGCAAACGAATTGATCTTTGTCAAACCGGCGCGACTTTTGTCGCGCATTGCGCAACCGATGTTGTGCATTTGCGCGTAGATTGGAAACGTTTCAGTCAACCAAACAAGCCGAGATGCCAGCGCCTCCCGCTACGCCGAATTCCGATCCAGCGGTGACCACCGCTACGCGCGTGCGTATGCCGTTGGCGGTGTACGTGATCGGTGCGGTCAGCATGTTGAACGACATCGCGACCGAAATGGTGACGCCGATCATTCCGATCCTGCTCGCCACGGTCATGCAGAGTGGCCCGGTGGTGCTTGGTCTGGTCGAAGGGGTGGCGAATGCCGTCGCCTGTGTTGTGCAGATATGGGCGGGTCGATTCTCGGACGCGCGTGGCGGGCAACGAAAACCGTTGGCGGTGAGTGGCTATTTGGTTTCGAATGCGGTGCGGCCGATGCTGGGATTCGCGTTGGTTTGGTGGCACGTGGTGCTGATCCGCGCGCTCGACCG
This sequence comes from Burkholderiales bacterium, assembly GCA_031413695.1. GTDB lineage: Bacteria > Pseudomonadota > Gammaproteobacteria > Burkholderiales > Usitatibacteraceae > UKL13-2. The sequence goes on along the minus strand of JANOEV010000100.1, from coordinate 10,138 downwards.
CGTCGGCAAAGGCATGCGCAATGCCCCGCGGGACGCCCTGATTGTTGATCTCGCGCCGGCCAATATGCGTGCGCGGGCATTCGGCATCCACCGCGCGTTTGACAATCTCGGCGCCGTTGGTGGGGCACTATTGGGCGCGTTGATTATTTCCATGTTTGCAACAGACCTGAAACAAATGCTGCTGCTTTCGGCAATTCCCGGTCTGCTGTGTGTGGCGCTGCTTGCGTTTGGTGTGCGTGAGGTCAATAAATCCATCGCGCCGACACCGATGAACTTGTCGCTGCGCTGGTCGGACGTGCCGCATCACGCGCGCGGCTATTTGTTGACGGTGATGATGTTCACCTTTGCGCGCACCGCCGAACTGTTTATCGTGCTGCGTGCCCACGAACTGGGCGCGTCGACCGTACATGCGTTGTTGTTATGGGCGGCACTAAACTTTGTGAAAATATTTGCCAACTATGCAGCCGGGGTCTGGGCGGATCGTTACGGCCGGTTCTCCATGTTGATCCCCGGCTGGCTGTTGCACAGTATTGCGATGCTGGGGTTTTGTTTTGTCTCAACACTGGCAAGCCTGTGGGTGGCCGCCATGTTATTCGGTGTGGCGATGTCAATCAGCGAGGGCGTGGAGCGTGCGGTGATGGGTGACTTTGCCGACGAAAAAACCCGTGGCACGCTGTTTGGGTGGTATTACGCACTGGTCGGCATTGCGTCGATTCCCGCCGGCCTGACGTTGGGCTGGCTGTGGCAGTTGTTTGGCGCGGGTGCCGCATATGCATTTGCCGGGATTGCAGGGCTGGCTGCGACGGCAATTTTGCACTTCAGAATTGCGCCGGCACTGGCGGCCCGTTCAGCGCGGACATCGAACCGGCAAAACTGATGGTTCCGCGCGGTGTTGTTGGCGCATGATCGATTGCCGCATAATCAACCGCACATTTTCCCTACGCAAAGAGGTTCACGATGCCACGCCCGATTCTCGACGACGCGCATATCCATCCCGCCATCCGCGATGAGGTGGCAACGCACCACATTGATATTGTTGATGAGGTCCGCGCTGCCATTGCGGCGAATCCGGTGGTGGTGGTCGGCATGTCACAAAACCCGATGCCAAAAAAAAGCGCGCAAGGCGCTGGATGAGGCTGGCGTCGCTTATTACTATCTTGAGTACGGCAGTTATTTCAACAATTGGCGGCGGCGCAATGCCTTGAAGATGTGGAGCGGTTGGCCGACCTTTCCAATGGTGTTTGTCACGGGCACCCTGGTCGGCGGTGCACATGACGTCGCGCGGCTGATTGCCAGCGGGGAACTCAAAAAGATGCTTTGATTCGCGTCACAGCAGGCTGCCATCGCCCTGTTGTTTGACAAACATCAAGGTGCCGCCCGCAGGTGCGTCAATACTGAATATGTGAGCGGATACCGATTGGGTGTTTGCGTAAACCGGCCAATATCGGAGGAACCATGTTCAAGAAGATTCTCATACCGGCAGACGGTTCACCATTGTCCCAGCAGGCGGCACAAGCGGCGGTGACGCTCGCGCGTGACGTTGGCGCGGAAGTGGTGGGGTTCATCGCCACACCGGTCTACAAAATGCGCGTGATCGAAGACGCGGCGTTTGCGCCCGGTACCCTGTCTGAAAGTGATTTCAGCAAGGCGGTCAGGCGCAATACCAAGAAGTACCTGGCTGAGATTGAAGAAATGGCCAAGGCATTGGCCGTGCCGTTCAGCGGTGTTTCGGTCAGCAGTGAACATCCGGCCCAGGCGATTGTCGATGCCGCCAATGCGCATGGTTGTGACCTCATTTTTATCGGCTCGCATGGTCGCAGTAGTCTTGTGCAGCTCTTCTTGGGTGGGGTGACAACCAAGGTCCTGTCGTTGTCGGCGGTACCGGTGATGGTGTTCCGCGCGATCAAGAAAAAGCCGTCCGCCAAACGCGGCAAATAGGCTGTAACGGAAAGTGTCGCCGTGTTGCCAGCAAACGCCGCCTCCGGCGCCGCCATAATCAGGTCCACAAGGTACGGACGGCGCCGCCCGTGCCTGACACACGTGCTTTTGAATGTGTGCTTGCTGTTCGCCAGTCAGGCGTATGGGCAAACACCGGTGAACCCGCTGGATTTTGCCGCGCTCGAGCAGGCCGGCGCGGTGATCGGCAAGATCCATATCAATCCGCAAAATATTTTTGATCTGACCGATGACGCCGAAAACAACGCGTTTTTTCGCTGGGTAAACCGGCTGCATATTCCAACCCGCGCCGCAGTGATTGAACGTGTGTTGCTTTTCAAAAGTGGCGACCGGGTATCGCGCCAACAGATTGACGAAACGGAACGTCTGCTCAGATTGTCGAGCACCCGCTACGATGTCGACATCAAGCCGGTGGCATACCAAGACGGGGTGGTTGATATCGAGGTCGCCACCCGCGATACATGGACGCTCAACCTGACCGGCAGCTATTCACGCGCGGGTGGCAACAATAAGACCAGCTTTGGCATTGTCGAACAGAACCTGTTGGGGACCGGTACCAGCGTGGGTTATACGCAGACATCCGATCTCGACCGGAAGGGCTCCGAATTTCTATTGTCGAGCACACAACTGGTTGATGGCTGGACCAATCTTAATTTCGTGCGGGGACGGTTCGATGACGGCAGTCGGACGTCACTGACCATTGACCGGCCGTTTTATGCGCTCGACACGCGTTGGGCGGCACGCGCCGACTGGCGGGAAGCGGATCGGATCGACGCGATTTACAACGCCGGCAATATTGTCAGCGAGTATCGTCACCAAATACAGTCGGCTGAATTGAGTGGTGGTTGGTCGTCTGGACTAATCAACGGCTGGGCGCGACGTTATTCCGCCGGGGCACTCGTTAATGACAACAGTTATCGCGCCGAGACTGGCCGGGTGGCGCCGCTGCCGTTACCGGTGGACAACAAATTGCGGGCCGTTTTTTTGCGCATGGACCTGCTCGAAGATGCATTTGTCAAAGTTAAGAATTACAACCGCATCGAGCGCGCGGAATACCTTGTTGTCGGCTTCAACGCGCGGCTGCAACTGACCGTGCCGGTGTCGGCGATGGGTGCAACGCGCTCAGACCTGTTGTTTTCGGCGGCGGCCAACAACGGCTATCAATTTGTTGCCAACCGTGTACTGCTGGCCGCCGCAGCCGTCGACCGTCGTATCGCCACCAACGGCAGGCCGATGACGCAGGCCGGGTTCTCACTCAGGTACTACGCACCCCTGGCGGCGCGGTCGCTGTTTTATGCGTCGCTTGCCGTCGATCGGATCGATGGCGGCGGTATTGCCGATCAATTATTGATCGGCGGCCAACTTGGCTTGCGTGGTTATCCGACGCGTTATCAGGCTGGTGACCAGCGGGTGCTGATGTCGATTGAACAACGCGCATTCAGCGATTGGTATCCGTTCCGATTGCTGCGTGTTGGCGGCGCGGTGTTTTTTGACAGCGGCCGTGCTTGGGGTGGGCCGAACCAGAACAAGGTTAATGGCGGCCAGCTCTCGGATATCGGCATCGGCTTGCGGGTTGCTCTCGACCGCACCGCGTTTGCCAATATGTTGCACCTTGACCTCGCCGCGCCGTTGAACCGTGCAGCGGGCAACAAGCCGCTACAGTTCCTGGTGAAGAGTGAATTTTCGTTTTGAGGCGATGCCCAGCCGGCGGAATCGCGAAGGTCACTGACAAAAATGAAACACGACCATTGACGGCTGTTTCAGGGTAAAAATGCCGCAAAACGTGCGTCAGTGCTGGTGTTTCAAATTGACGATCCTCGCAACCTCAACGTCGCCTGCAGTCCTGCGTCCCGCGGGATGCTCTGCGATAGAGGCGGAGGCAGCAATCCGGCTTGGCAACGTCGTCCGGGATGTTGATATCGCGTTTGGCTTTGGCTGCCTGTGTCAGGGCGTTGGCTTCGGCGAGCAGGGCGCTTACCCGTGTTGAAACCTTAATCGTGTTTGCCGATTTCATTTCGATGCCGTTTATTTGTCCGGACAACTTGCCGACACGATAGAATAGTTTTGGCAAGCTTGCATTGGGCCCTTGATTCAACCATCGCCGACGAAACGTTTGACAAGTTGATCGCGGCTGCAGGCAACCATCAATGGAGCAGAAGTAACGTCATGACAAAACCAGCAGGGCCTGCGATAAAGTCCACGGCAAACAAGCCGCGCAAACATCTGCGCGCGGCCGACGTGCGCGGCATCGCCCAACTCGCCGCCGCGGCAACCGTCAACGTCAGCCACATTGCTGAAGGTGTGCATCAATCGGTATGGGGCACACTCGGTATGCCGGGCGGCAAGCCGATTGCGGGTAAGACGGGCATCGGTAAGCCGACACGCGGCCTGACGGGCTTTATTTACAAAAGTATTCGTGGTATCACCGCGCTCATCGGCAAAGGCGCCGATGTCGCGTTGGCCGCGCTGCAACCGCTGTTTGATGCGGCGGATGAGGCTGACGGAACACCACAGCGCGAAGCGGTGTTGGCGGCCATCAATGGCGTGATGGGCGACCGGCTGGCCGCGACCAACAACCCACTGGCGACGACCATGTCGCTACGATTTGATGGCGCGGCGCTTGATTGGCAGGCAATGCCTGCCAAAATTGGCGCATCCAATACGGGCGGCCAAAAAGTGTTGCTGCTGATTCATGGGCTGTGCATGAATGATCTGCAGTGGCAAGCCGAACATGACGGGCAGCCGGTCAATCATGGCGAGGCATTGGCAAATGCGCTGGGTTATGTGCCGGTTTACCTGCGCTACAACTCGGGTAAACACATTTCAGAAAACGGCCGCGAGCTGGCACTGCAATTGGCGCAGCTGTTCGATCGCTGGCCGCAGCCGATCACCGAACTGACAGTGGTGGCGCACAGCATGGGCGGGCTGGTGATGCGCAGTGCGGTATACGTTGCAACGGCCACCGGAATGCACTGGCCGTTGCGGTTAAAAAATATTGTATTTCTGGGTACGCCGCACCACGGTGCGCCGTTGGAACGTGCAGGCCATTGGGTCGATAACATCTTGGGTAGTACGCCGTACAGCGCACCGTTTTCACGACTCGCGCAATTACGCAGTGCGGGAATTACTGATTTGCGTTATGGCAACGTGATTGACGCGGATTGGCAGGACGACGGCGCGCATGCAAACAGTCACCGGCCGGACCATCGCCAGATTGTGCCGCTGCCGGCCGGGGTGGCGTGTTACGCGATCGCCGCCACCACCGCCGCCAGACGCAGTGCGCTGGCAAACCGGCTGCTCGGTGACGGACTGGTGCCGCTGCACAGTGCGCTCGGTGAACACGCCGGCCCGCAGCGTAACCTCGGCTTTGCCAAGACATCGAAATGGATTGCCTATCGTACCGGCCATATGGCGCTGTTGAGCAGCCCGGCGGTTTTGCTGCAAATGAGCGATTGGCTGGCCCCACAGGGGAAAGAGACGACGTGACATGGTGGTGCACAGACGCCGCCGCAAAATGTTTGTACAAAAATCAATGACTGCGCCGCCCATCGTGATGCGGTTGTCATGTCGGCAACGCAACGGCGTGGCACAATCAACTGGTACCAACACAATCGTAATGGCATGTTTGTTGCTGAGACTTGCCAAGATACAACGCTTTCGCCGCCGTCACTGCGCGGTAATTTCGGTCATCTCTGTCCGCCGTGATCAATTGGAAAGTAAACCATGCGTCTCCCGCCAAATCATCCACAGCGTTACAGCCTGAGCAATGAAATTCACGCCCGGCCGCCGCAGGAGTTTTCGGCGCCGGAGCGTTTGTCATACCTTGCCGTCAACTACGAACCCGGGCAGATTAATTCTGCGGATCAGGCCACCAACGATCTGGCGCGCCTGTGTGTGATCTGGGGTGTGCAGTCGCCCACCGCCGACGTGACCCACTTCGAGGCGGTCCATGCCAATTTGCGCCTCAAATGGGAGCGTCACACCGAATTTGTCACCTACACATTTTCGCAAAAAGGTGAATTCGCACGGCCGTTTGAAAAACCGGTCATCGCCTCCATCAACACCGAATGGCTCGCGACCATTTCCGGTCGGCTGGTCGTGGCAATTCACCTCGCGGTCCAGCAAAACCACCTGTTTGTGCCGGATTTGCAGGACGTCAAGACCGAGTTTGACGACAACTATTTGGTCGGTGCCAAGGTGGCAGGTGGAAACGGTATCGTGCTGACGGATTTACGCATTCACGCCGACGAGTTCAGCCGCATGCTGGTGATGGATATCAAGCTCGGCAAACGCCAGGGCGGGCGCACCGCACAGCGCCTGCTGGAAATCGAAACCTATCGCATCATGGCATTGCTGGGGTTGCCGGTGGCACGTGCCACGGCGGCACTGTTGGGCAATGCCGAGCGCGAGTTGGCAGACGTCACATTGCTCATGGCGCAGGACAGCACCCACGATGAGCCTGCATTGCTGGTCCGTCTTACTCGGCTGGCGGCGACGGTTGAAAGCGAAGTGGCGGCAAACAGTTTTCGTTTTGGTGCGTCGCGGGCCTATTACGATCTGGTGAAGCGGCGCATCGCCGAACTGCGCGAGGAGCGGCTGCTCGGCATCCAAACCATTGAAGAATTTATGGATCGCCGCCTCGCCCCGGCGATGGCCACCTGCACCTCGGCCGAAAAACGTCTGCTGGATTTATCCGAACGGGTGGCGCGTGCCAGTGACTTACTGCGCACCCGGGTCGATATCGAACGCGAGCAGCAAAATCAGGCGCTATTGGCCTCGATGAACCATCGCGCCAGAATGCAGCTGCGTTTGCAACAGACGGTCGAGGGGCTGTCGATTGCGGCCATCACCTATTACGTCGTCGGCCTGGTCGGTTACGCGGCAAAAGCGATCAAAGAGGCAGGTGTGCACCTGTCGGTGGAAATGGTGACGGGTGCCTCGATACCGTTCGTGGTGCTGGCGATTTGGCTGGCGGTGCGGCGCGTGCGCAAACGTCTTGGTGTCGAGCCGGATGCGCCACCATCGCCACCATCACTGCGCCGTTGAATGACTACGCCGCGAGCTTAAATACGCCGACTACCGTGGTCAGTTGATGTGCCTGATCGCGCAAACTGGTTGCGGCTGCCGCGCTTTGTTCGACCAGGGCCGCGTTTTGCTGGGTCATTTCGTCAAGTTGTGTTACTGCCCGATTGACCTGATCAATGCCGCCGGACTGTTCGACCGTTGCCGCCGAGATTTCGCTCATGAGGTCGGTCACGCGTTTGACCTGGTTGACGATGTCGGTCATCGTTTCGCCGGCGTCTTTGACCAGGCGCGAGCCATCATTGACCTTGTCAACACTATCCGAGATCAGTGCCTTGATTTCCTTTGCAGCCTGCGCGCTGCGCTGCGCCAGGGTTCTGACTTCACTGGCCACCACGGCAAAGCCACGGCCTTGTTCACCGGCGCGTGCGGCTTCAACCGCAGCGTTCAAGGCCAGGATATTGGTTTGGAAGGCAATGCCGTCAATCACACTGATGATGTCGGCGATTTTTTTCGACGCGGTTTGAATATCCGCCATGGTGGTGACCACATTGCCCACCACCGCGCCGCCTTTTTCGGCAACGGTTGATGCCGTTTGCGCAAGCTGCGATGCCAGTTTGGCGTTTTCAGCACTTTGTTTGACGGTGCCGGTGAGTTGTTCCACTGACGCCGCGGTCTGTTGAAGATTGGACGCCTGCTTTTCAGTGCGTACGCTCAAATCGGTATTGCCTTGTGAAATTTCATTGGATGCGGTGGCGACGTTTTCCACACCGGCGCGGACACCCGCGACCGCATCGGAGAATTGGGTCAACATTTCATTGACCGAGCGGGTGATGACGCGCAGCTCAATCAGCCCGGTTTCCGGTGCGCGCAGCGACAGGTCACCTTCGGCAACACGGCGCAAAATGACATCGGTCTCGGCCAGCTCTTTGGTCAGGCGGCGAAACAGCATCACCAGCGGAATCAATACCAGCAGAACCGCCAGCATCGCAATGCCTAACGCGGCTTTTTTCATCGACGCCGAGAAAAGTTTTTGGGCGGCTTCCTCTTTATCCATGCCGGCCAACAGCACGGGGCCGAGTTTTTCGATCGGCTTGATGAGCTTGGACTGAACGGTCGGCCAATCATCCTCCAACATCGCCTGCAATGCCTTGCGGTCGTTTGCGGCGTAGCCTTGCTCGAGTTTTTTGGTGAAGTCGGCAAACATCACCATGCCGGCTTCAATTTGTTTTATTGGTTCTTTGCTGGCTGCGTCGGTGACAACAAAATTATTTTTGAATGAAACCCAATAAGGGCCAATATCGCCGGTGGTGGCTTTTAAATGTTGCCGCGCGCCGGGAATCGGCAGTTGGTCGAGCAGTACGCCGGCCAGACGATAACGAACTTCCTTGGTCGCAATTTCCAGATTGTTGAGCGCGTTGAGGGGTAGCGCATAACCGCGATAGACTTTTTCGTGAGATTTATCAAGGCTTCCGGAAAGCCACATGCCGCCCGCCACCAGCGACGTGAGCGCGATCAGAATGACCAGTGCCAATCCGAGTAAACGGTACTTGATTGAGGAAAACATGTGCATCTCCGGAATATTTGGGTATTTTTGCCAAATGACGCATCACACCCGGCAATCGAGGCCGTGATCTCGATTGCCGGGGCGATAGTCAATCGCGTTATTGCGTTGGCAGGCCTTTGCTCTTCCACTCAGGCACGCCGCCACGAAACCACTGGATTTTTTTGTAGCCGGCATCGATGGCAATTTTTGATGCCTTGTAGCTTTTCCAGCATTCGCCGGCGTTGCAGAAAAACACAATGGTCGCGTTTTTGTCGGCTGGCAATTTGGTCAAGTCAAAGCTGTCGAGTTTTGGGTCAAAGCTGACATCTTTTTCGCTCTTTTCCTTGTATGGAACGCTTTTAGCGCCCTTGATCGATAGTTCTGCGTATTCCTGTGCAACACGGGTGTCGATCACCGGTGTGCCGCTGTCGAGCATCTTTTTAACCTGATCAGCCGTCACGACGGTTGCACCGGCGAGTTTGTCGGGTGTGTCTTTGGATTTGGCAAACGCACCGCCACTGGTCAACATGGCGGCGCAAATGAGCGACGCCACGGCAATTGATTTGTACATCATGTTCATCGTTGTCTCCTGAAAGTTTGAGAGGGGAGCCGCCTGCAGTCAGCTGTTACCAAGCAGAGGCAAATAGCTCGTGTCTTGATTTCGGCGGGTTTTGGAATAACTGTAGGTGTCATCAGCCTGCCAACCTACCAAAATGCAATAGGAAACAAAGGGATATTGTCAATCCTTGCATTGTCATGATGATTCACATTTGTTGCGAATCGCCGGGGGCGATTTCATTCGCCAACCGCCCAAGACTGTGCCAATATTGCAACTGATGGCAGAAAAGACCAAGAATGGCCAAAAAGTTGATTTATTGCCATCCCGATCAACCATCCGGTAACAGCCGTCCGGCCGAAGCCAACATCGCATGCAGGCGCACATTCATGACAAACAATACGATTTTGTTGGTTGAAGACAATCCGGATGACGTTGAACTGACGCTCGAAGCATTCAGTCGAAACAAGATTGCTAATCCGATTTATGTGGTAAACGATGGCGCCGCCGCGTTGGACTACCTGTTGGGGCGCGGCAAATTTGCAGGCGCCGATCGGCCGCCATTACCGTCACTTATTTTGCTTGACCTGAATTTGCCAAAGGTCCCCGGGCTGGATGTATTACGCGCCGTTCGCGCCGATGCCCATACGCACCTTATTCCGACGGTGATTCTCACCACATCCATCGAAGACAAAGATGTGATCGATGGTTACGGACTGGGGGCCAACGCCTATGTGCAAAAACCGGTTGGATTTGAGGAGTTTGTCGTTGCTGTCGGCAGGTTGGGGATGTTCTGGACCCTGACCAACGTCGCGCCGCCAAACCAATAATTCAACGGGGTCGAAATGGCAGTCGAGTCCATCGCGGGAGAAGACAACTGCGACCAGCGCCGCCGCAGAATTTTGTTGACAGGGTCATTATTGGCCGTGCCATCGCTTTTTGCCGGGCGCCTCGGCGCCCAGGCGCCTGCGCCTGCACCGACCAACGTCACCCTCAGCGTGCCGGGTCCGCGTGGGTCGGTGTCACTACCGATGGAGCTGGCGGTCAAGCTCGGCTTT
>JANOEV010000099.1:0-9708 GCA_031413695.1 Burkholderiales bacterium | reverse complement strand
CGTTGCGGCCGTGCACCACGATAGCGGGCTTGCCGCCGAGGTTGGCCGAGCGATAGACCTCGGCCACGCCGGCCTTCAGGGCGGTGGCGTTGGCGCCGCTGCCAGTCCACAGATCACGCAGGCACTTGACCGAGTGTGGCGATGGGGCGGGTCCGAAACGGCCCACCCGAGGCGGTGAGAATGATTTTTTCCACACCAATATTATTGAGACCATCCGCATAGTTGTGCGGCAGCGATTGAAATACGGCGTTGTGCTCACTGTCAATCGGCAACAGCGTCGCGCCATTTTCATGAACGGTATCCATGAACAGGCGTCCCGCCATCACCAATGCCTCCTTGTTTGCCAGCAACACGGTCTTGCCCGCGCGCGCCGCCGCCAGCGATGATTTGAGACCGGCCGCACCGACAATTGCCGCCATCACAACATCGACCTCCGAATGTGCCGCAATGGTCTCAAGCGCATCGGCACCGGCGAGCACCTCTGTGACCAGCCCTTTCTCCTTAAGCGTTTTACGCAGCTGCCCGGCGCTGTCGGGATCGGTCATGACGGCAAATTGCGGCGTGAATTGCACGCACTGGGCCGCGAGCTGCTCCACGCGGGTTGCGGCAGACAATGCAAATATCCGATAGCGGTCGGGATGACGTGCGACGACATCAAGCGTACTGACGCCGATCGAACCGGTTGCGCCAAGCACGGCAATGTTTCGGATCGCCCTCATCGACCCTGCATCAAAACGAGGTAAAGCCCGGCAAGCGGCAGCGTAGAGGTTAACGCATCAATACGGTCCAGAATGCCGCCGTGTCCGGGCAATAATCCAGAGGAATCCTTCATGCCCGCACCGCGTTTCATCCAGGATTCAAACAGGTCCCCCAGAATCGACATTGTGCCGAGCAGTAGAAACAGCCCGAACAAGAGCAAGCCGTGCGAATGGAGCTCGCGCGCCCAGTCGTCCCCGCGGGCAACGGCCTTTTGCACCAACAACTGCCAAATGAAAAAATAGAGTGCAACGCCAATCATCCCGCCAATCGCACCCTCGATGGTCTTGCCGGGGCTGATGGATGGCGCAAGCTTGTTTTTGCCAATGCCTTTGCCAACAAAGTAAGCGGCAATATCGGCGACCCAGACAATCAGCGCAAACGTCAGCAACGTCCAGGGACTAAGGTCATGCAGCGTCAAAAAGGCAAGCCAGGTCGGGAAAATTACCACCCAGCCGGCCACTGCGGCAAAACCGAAACCGCTGCCGCCACGCGGCCGCCAATTCTTGAACAGCCACCTCGGCACAACCAAGAACCAGAACAATGTGGACACGATAAATGCAGTGACTGACAGTTGCTCGAAATCAATCCATGTGCGGTCGAGATAGGCGAAAAAAATCACCGCGGACATGGCCGCCGACAAAACAAGGTAAACACGCTTGCCGCCCGCCGGGAATTGACAAAACCGGCTCCACTCCCAGCAGGCAACGAGGGCGATACCCAGCGTGAACAAATCCCACGCCCAATTCGGGAACAGGAACAGCGCGACAAAAACAACCGGCAGGATGACGAGCGCTGTAATGATGCGGGTCTTCAGCATGATGGCACCGCTTCAATAATTCATTCAGAGTTGACGTGACGGGCGCTAGGCGGCGTCAATTGCAGAATCGGCTGCGACGACAACGCCGCCTTGTCCGGTTGACTGCGCGAGTTGTTCGCTGGTGCGCCCAAAGCGCCGCTCGCGACGTGCATAGGATTCGACCGCCTTGAGCAGGCTGCTCCGACCAAAATCGGGCCACAGTTCGGGCGTGAAATAAAACTCCGTGTAGGCCAGTTGCCACAGCAAAAAATTGCTGATGCGTTCTTCGCCGCCGGTACGGATAAATAAGTCAGGTTCCGGTGCATACGCCATTGACAGGTGACGGGCGATATCAGTCTCACCGATGACGGCCGGTTCATTGCCGTTGCCAACGGTCAAACGCGCTTTGTTGACTGCCTGCAGAATATCCCAGCGGCCACCATAGTTGGCGGCAACAGTCAGCGTCAATTCGGTGTTTTGCGCCGTCAGCAGTTCAGCTGCCGCTATTTTCTCCTGTATGCGCGAGTCAAATGCGGCAAGGTCACCGATCACCTTGAAGCGGATGTTATTGTCGTGCAGCTTGGCGACTTCGCCCTCGAGCGCGCGCAAAAACAACTGCATCAATACCGATACCTCGTCTTTCGGGCGCCGCCAGTTCTCGGACGAAAAAGCAAACAGCGTCAAATACTCGATACCCAACTCACCACATGCCTTTACCGTTTCACGCACCGATTCAACGCCGCGCTTGTGACCGGCAACGCGCGGCATGAAACGATTGGTTGCCCAGCGGCCATTGCCGTCCATGATGATCGCCACGTGCCTCGGCACGTCGCTGACATCCGGAATGACTTGTGTCGGGCTCTTGAAGGTCATGGTTGGCGATTGTGGATAATTGGTGTCGGGTTGCGATGGTCACGCGACCTACACCGACATCAACTCTTTTTCTTTTTCGTGTACCAGCTTGTCAATTTCGGCGACAAATTTATCCGTCATTTTTTGCACCTCGTCCTGCGCACGCTTTTCATCATCCTCGGGCAGCGTCTTTGCCTTGAGCGCATCTTTCAGCGTGGTGTTCGCGTCGCGACGAATATTTCGGACCGCGACCTTTGCATCCTCGCCCTCGCTCTTCACGGTTTTGGCCATTTCACGGCGCCGCTCCTCGGTGAGTGATGGCATCGGCACGCGCACAACGTCGCCGGTCGTCGACGGATTCAGCCCCATGTCGGCGTCACGAATCGCCTTCTCGATGACGTTTGTCATCTTTTTTTCAAATGGCTGAACGATGATGGTGCGCGAATCGGCAAGCGTCAGATTCGCCACCGATGTCAGCCCGGTCATTGATCCGTAATAGTCAACCATGATCTGATCGAGCATGCCGGCATGCGCACGGCCGGTGCGGATTTTTGCCAGATTATTCTTGAGCGCATCGACACTTTTATGCATCTTTTGCTCGGAGGTTTTTTTAAGGTCTGCGACGTTCATGATTCATTCACTCCATCAAACAATCAACGTTAGGCATGAACAAGGGTACCTTCATCGTCACCCAGCACCACCCGCTTCAGCGCACCCTGCTTGAATATTGAGAAAACCTTGATCGGCAATTTCTGGTCGCGACAAAGTGCGAGCGCGGTCGCATCCATCACCTTGAGGTTTTTCACAATCGCCTCATCAAATGTGAGTGAATGATAACGTGTTGCCGTCTTGTCCGTTTTGGGGTCGGCGCTATAGACGCCATCGACCTTGGTGGCCTTCAGCACAATGTCGGCTTCCATTTCGCGACCACGCAGAGCGGCGGCGGTGTCGGTCGTGAAAAACGGGTTGCCGGTGCCCGCGGCGAACACCACCACCTTGCCCTCTTCGAGATAACGCATTGTCTTGCCGCGGATATAGGGCTCCACGACCGGCTCGATATTGATTGCCGACTGCACGCGTGGCGACAGCCCGACTTTTGACAGGGCGTCTTGCAACGCCAGTGAATTGATCACCGTTGCCAGCATTCCCATATAGTCGGCGGTCGCACGATCCATGCCGGCGGCGCTGGTCGAGACGCCACGGAAAATGTTGCCGCCACCGATGACGATGCCAATGGCCACCCCCATGTCGGCAACCTCCTTGATCTCGGCGACAATGCGCTCGATGGTTGGCCGGTTGATACCAAAAGCGTCGTCACCCATCAACGCCTCGCCGGAAAGTTTCAGCAGAATGCGCTGGTATTTTGGTGGTGCGACTTGAGACAGCGTGGACGAAAATGCGGACGACATTGCGTAATTCCCCCCGGGCAATATTAACTTGTGGAACGACCCTGACTACAGGCCCCAACCTTACGATCCAATTGTGGCAAAAAACGGCACTCGCCCGACAATGCTGGCCCGCCACTGTTGCGCGGGCCCGTTCACTGACTTCCGGCGAACTTTGTCCACCTCCAACAGACTATGCCGCCGCTTTTGCCTTTGCCGCAGCCGCAGCCGCAGCTGCCTGCTCTGCGACTTCCGCCGCAAAGTCAGTTACTTTCTTTTCAATGCCCTCACCCACCAGATAAAGTGTAAAGCCGTTGATCGCCGCACCCTTGGACTTGGTCAGTTGCGCAACGGTTTGTTTGTCGTCCTTAACGAACGGCTGTGTCAGCAACGAAACCTCTTTCAAGAATTTGGCAACCGAGCCCTCAACCATCTTGGCGACGATTTCAGCCGGCTTGCCGGATTCGGCGGCCTTCGCCTCGGCAACTGAACGCTCCTTGGCAATGTCCTCGGGCGCCACACCGGACGCATCAAGTGACTTTGGCTTGGTTGCGGCGATGTGCATCGCCACATCCTTGGCGAGCAGCGTGTCACCGCCGGAAATATCCACCAGGGTCGCCACTTTCGCGCCACCGTGAATGTATGACGTCAGTGTTCCAATCGCATCAACCCGCTTGAACCGCCGGATCGACAGATTCTCGCCAACCTTGCCAATCAACGCCTTGCGTGCCTCGTCCACGGTGGTCCCGCCCATCGGCATCGCTGACAACACCTCGACGTTGGCCGGGTTTGTGTCCGCGATCATTTTTGCCAGCGTCGCCGTCATCGCCAGAAAATCATCGTTTTTTGCAACAAAATCGGTTTCACAGTTCACTTCGACAATCGCGCCGAGCTTCTGATCGCCGGAAATATAGATTGCGCACACACCTTCGGCTGCCACCCTGGAGGCGGCTTTGGTCGCCTTGTTACCCAACTTCACACGCAAAATTTCTTCGGCCTTCTCCATGTCGCCCGCCGCCTCCGACAGCGCTTTTTTACACTCCATCATCGGTGCATCGGTTTTTTCACGGAGTTCCTTGACCATTGCTGCTGTAACTTCTGCCATTGCTGTTTCCTTTGTCACGCTTGGTGATGTCTTGGTTGATATCTGAATCGTTTGCACGTCAGCGTTATGTCGGCAGCCACGCACATGTTCCGTTAGGCGGGCGCCAATTTTGACGCTGAAGACTTTCTTGTTGCCAGTTCAAAAAAAAGGGGCCGGAGCCCCTTTTTTCCGGCTTCCGCAATTTACTTGGCTTCTTCGTCGGTGACTTCCACGAGTTCGTCGGTGGCCGCGACCATTTCACTGATCACCTGGCTCTTCCCTTCGAGAATCGCATCCGCAACACCACGTGCATACAAACGAATGGCACGGGTTGAATCGTCGTTACCCGGGATGATGTAGTCGACGCCGTCCAACGAGTTGTTGGTATCAACAACACCGATGATTGGAATGCCCAGTTTTTTGGCTTCGGTCACGGCAATCTTGTGGTATCCGACGTCGATCACAAAAATCGCGTCTGGCACGCCGCCCATGTCCTTGATGCCGCCCATTGCACGCTGGAGTTTTTCCAATTCACGCGAATAGGTCAGCGCTTCTTTTTTCGACAGCTTCTCGAGCGAACCTTCCGCAACCATCAGTTCGAGGTCTTTCAAACGCTTCAACGAGCCTTTGACCGTTTTGTAGTTGGTCAGCATGCCGCCCAACCACCGGAAGTCGACAAACGGCATACCTGCACGCGTTGCCTCTTCCATGATGATTTCGCGCGCCTGGCGCTTGGTGCCGACAAACAGGATGGTGCCCTTGTTTGACGAGAGCGTGCGCACAAACTTAAGCGCGTCCTGGTACATCGGGAGCGACTTCTCAAGATTGATAATGTGGATTTTGTTGCGGGCACCAAAAATATACGGTGCCATTTTTGGATTCCAGAAGCGGGTTTGATGACCGAAGTGGACACCGGCCTCCAGCATTTGACGCATGGTTGTGGACATCTGAGTTTTCCTAGAGTTAAGGTTATGTCTGCCGTGCGCTGTACTGTTCCATCAGAACAGACCTTAACGGTGCGCGCGGGACGATTTACAATGATTGAAACGACTTGCAATCCGGATATTTCCGGAAAGCCCTTGATTATATACACAAAATAGCAAAAACTGCAAGGCATAACACCCCCCGTTTGGATAGGGTAGCGCCGTCCAGCAGACCATATTCGCCAATGAATTCGCCCAAACTCCCGCTTGCCGCCACATTTGCGCTGCGCATTGCCATTGCATCGGCATTGAGCGCGGTTGCCTATTGGAAAATGGGCGGGCTGGTGGTTGTGATGTTGTCGGTTCCAGCCTGGGGTGCACTATTGGCGGCACCAACCATCGAGTTGCTCGAAAGATACTTTGATTTCGCCCGAAAGCAGCCTTACGCCGAATGGCAGGGCCACTACTACGAATTTCAGGGCACCCACGTCAGAATATTTGAAATCGACGGCAGGCTTTGGTTTTGTGACCGCGACGTGCTGCACGTCCTAGGCAAGACGCCTGACCGGGCAATGCGGCTGGCCTTTTCCGAAGCTGACTATCGCAAAATTGACCAAGCCGGATTGATGGCGTTTTCTGAAACGGCGATTATTCGTGTCATTTCGCGAATTCGCCATCCGGAAATCGGCAAATTGAGGTTCTGGATTGAACGCGAAGTCATCGCACCGCACCATAAGAAGCGCGAAGTCAAAGGGCTTGCTGGAAGCCATTTTTCAGACAAAAATGCCTGAAAACAGCCGCCAAATATAGCGTCTCACTTTCTACCCCGTTGCCGTATGACTGGCCGACGACCACGGCTGCTATACTGCCACCCTTTCCGATGCAACCGTGCTAATCCAGCAAGAAAGCCCGTGTTGCGCCACCAGCCCGAGAGAATTGGTCGAATGAACGTTGTTGTCAAAACTGAATCCGAAATCGAAAAAATGCGCGTCGCCGGCCGCCTGGCGTCCGAGGTGCTCGACTACATCACGCCATTTGTCAAAGTCGGGGTAACCACCGGCAAGCTCGACAAACTTTGCCACGACTACATGGTCGAAGAGCAAAAAACGATCCCCGCCACACTCGGTTATGCGCCACCCGGCCACAAGCCGTACCCGGCATCGATTTGCACCTCGGTCAATCATCAGGTCTGCCACGGTATACCCGGCGACAAACTGCTTAAACACGGCGACGTGATCAATATCGATGTGACCGTCATCAAGGACGGCTATCACGGCGATACCAGCCGCATGTTTTCAATCGGCGAACCATCGATTCAGGCGAGACGACTGTCTGAAACGACCTATGAAGCCATGTGGCGCGGGATCAACAAGGTCAAACCCGGTGCGACCATCGGCGATATCGGCCACGCGATTCAGGTGTTTGCCGAGTCCAACAGTTTCAGCGTGGTCCGCGAATTTTGCGGTCATGGTATCGGCCGCAAGTTTCATGAAGAGCCGCAAATTCTGCATTACGGCCGGCCGGGGCAGGGTATGCCTCTCAAAGAGGGCATGATTTTTACCGTTGAGCCGATGATAAATGCCGGCAAAAAAGATATCCGCATGCTCGGCGACGGGTGGACGGTGGTCACCGCCGATCACAGCCTTTCCGCGCAGTGGGAACACACGGTATTGGTCACATCATCTGGTTACGAAGTATTGACAGTCTCCGCCGGCAGCCCTGCCGCGCCTGCGCACCTGCAATAGCAGACTGGCGCGACGGCCTGCGATGCCAACGCCTGATCCAAGCACCCGGCTCGCCTACGTCAAATCAATCCGTGATTGGCTTGGTGCCGAACGCGCCGCACTTGGCACGGCATACCTGAAGCGCCCCCAACCGGACCGTTATTTGCGCAGTCATGCGGCGCTGGTCGACGAGGTGATAGCGCACATTGCGACAGATATCGGTCTGCCAACCGATGCGGCGCTGGTCGCGGTCGGCGGCTATGGACGTGGTTATTTGTTCCCCGCGTCCGACGTGGATGTTTTGGTGCTGTTGCCAACCGATTCAAAAAATGACAAGACCGAATCGGACACCCCCGCATCGGTGGAAGCATTTGTCAGCTTGCTATGGGACGTCGGGCTCGAACCGGGCATTTCGGTGCGCAATGTCGCAGAGTGTGTTGAACAAGCAGCCAAGGACGTGACGGTCGACACCAGCGTGCTGGAAGCACGCCCGATCTGGGGTGACAAGCGTCTTGTTGAAAAGTTATTGAAGGCGCTCACCAAATCGCGCAATGTGCCTGATTTTTTGTCAGCGAAACTCGAGGAACAGCGGCGACGCCATGCGCGGCACAATGACGTCGCGCTCAACCTCGAACCAAACGTCAAAGAAAGCCCGGGCGGTTTGCGCGATCTGCAAACCGTCTTGTGGATCTGGCGCGCCGCGCAAACCGACAACACTTACGATGCGAAGCCCGTCAACGACTGGATTACGCTCGCAAAAAACGGACTCATCACCAACGACGAGGCAAAACTTGTGGCAAAACACCGTCGGGTGTTGATCGATCTGCGGATTCGCCTTCATCTTCTCGCCGGGCGGCGTGAAGACAGGTTGGTGTTTGATCACCAGGATGCGCTGGCCGAACAGCTACGACTCAAGCCCACCCGGACCAAACGCGCATCGGAAATTTTGATGCGGCGCTATTACCTTTCCGCCAAGGTCATCTGGCAATTAAATTCAATCCTGCTCGCCAATTTGAGCGAACGAATATTGCGCAAGCGGCGCGATCTCGTCGAAAAGATCGATGATGATTTTGAGCTGGTGAACGGCAACATTGCCGCCATCGATGCCGAAATTTTCAAACGCGATCCACGCGCGATTTTCCGAGCGTTTTTGGCGCTCCAAAAAACCCCTGCGGCGGAGTTTTTTTCCGCCGAAACACTGCGGGCGTTGTGGCGAGAGGTGCCGCGGATCGGTCCGGCGTTCCGCGCGGATCCTGCGGTCAATGAATTGTTTCTTGAAATTCTAAACAGCGAACGCCTGACTTTCTCTCTGCGCCGGATGAGCCGGTATGGCATCCTCGGGAAATATCTACCCGCGTTTGGTCGCATTGTCGGACAGATGCAACACGACCTGTTTCACGTCTACACGGTCGATGAACATATTTTGATGGTGCTCAGAAACATGCGGCGCCTGGTGTTACCACGATTCAAAAACGAGTTCCCGTTTTGCCATGAACTTGCGCGCGAATTTGACGGCGTGCACCTGCTGTATCTTGCGTGCCTGTTTCACGATATTGCAAAGGGGCGTGGCGGCGACCATTCGGCGCTGGGCATGAACGACGCAAAACGATTTACGCGTCAACTCGGCCTGCCTGCGGCGGACGGCGAATTTGTTGCCTGGCTGGTTGAAATGCATTTGGTGATGTCATCGACCGCGCAGAAACAGGACCTCACCGATCCCGGCATCATTTCCCAATTTGCCGCACGGGTTGTGAGCGAACGGCGGCTGGTTGCGCTCTATCTGCTGACGGTGGCGGATATTCGCGGCACCAGTCCGCACGTGTGGAATAGCTGGAAGGCCAAACTGCTAGAAGAATTGTTTCGCGCGACACGGCGGCTTATCCGTGGCGACAGCGCGCCGAACGCTTTCTGGTTGGATTTCAAGCGTCGCGACACGCTGGCAAGACTCGGAACAGATGTGCCGCCACTAATCTGGTCGGTGGTGGATGATCGTTACTTCCAGCGCTTCGACATCGAGGATTTGACCTGGCATGCAAACGCCATCGCGGATGACGTTGCCCCCAGGGGGCCGCGCGTTTATGTTCGGGAAGTTCAGGCTGAAAAAAACGTTCGCAG
This sequence comes from Burkholderiales bacterium, assembly GCA_031413695.1. GTDB lineage: Bacteria > Pseudomonadota > Gammaproteobacteria > Burkholderiales > Usitatibacteraceae > UKL13-2. The sequence goes on along the minus strand of JANOEV010000099.1, from coordinate 70 downwards.
CGATGAATCCGGCGATTTGTTCGAGGTTCTGATCATGGCGGGCGACCGTTCCGGCCTGTTTGCCAGAATG
>JANOEV010000098.1:0-2245 GCA_031413695.1 Burkholderiales bacterium | reverse complement strand
GTGGGATCATAAGCGTAAGGATCGAAGATCAAATCCTGTACCTTGCTCGTCCCTGATGCGATACGCGCTACTTCAGCATGTGGAATTCTCCTAGCTCCACTCTCGTCAAGGAAGTAACTGATGGTGTTTCGATCAGTCCTCTTCTTAAGAGAGTTCCTAGTCATATTCAAGTGCTGTGCTGCCTCGGTTAGAGTCATACCATCTTCACTAAACATTTAATCCTCTTGTTTGAATGACATAGATACAAACTGATTGCACTCAACACACCACACGGGATGCTGCTCAAGTTGATGAGCTTCTTTGAGTACACGGTACTCTGATACAGTTTGTGTATGGCCGCACGTCAGTTGACGTGCTTCTGGGCCTGAACTATTCTGTTTCATCTTCTACAATTATAGCATCTTCATCATCGTTTGTCAATACTTTCTTAACAGACTTTGATGCCACGTTACGAGGTAGCTTAATTGTAGGGTCTACAGATGTAGCTTTGATTGCGGGGCTAGGTGCCCCAGGAATGCCTAGCATTCCGGCCTGTCCAGGGACGCCTGGAAGGGTTGGCCCTGTTGGGACTTGTCCGGGTGGGGGAATAGGATTACGTTCATCAGATTCTTCAGGGCGCTGACCACGACCAGGATTCCTTGGGCCGATAGCAGGAGTGCCACCAGGAGGAGCAGGCATATCAATTGGGCCACCAGGGGCACCGCCTGCACCGCCACCCGGTGCAGCACCCGGTGCAGCCATTCCCATCCCTTCAACTTCCATCTTGAGGTCGGGAGGAATAGGTAGTCCCTTAGCTGTTAGAATGTCGTAGGTCTTAACCTTCGCTTCCTGTTGAGCAACGGTCTTTTGGATCATCTCTTCTTGAGACTTCTCTAATGCCTCGTCAAAGACGTAATGCATACCCATCGCAATGTCCTGATCGGGGATCGGAACACCCTGCTGCTTGAGAGCCTGCAAGAACTGGCGCTGAGTTGCCTCATCTCTAAGGTCTAGTACCTTCATGCGTAGCTCGGGGATGAGTAGCTTGTGTCGTTCTTCAATTCTCTGCTCGCCAGTCTCATCATCAGTGACAAGTACCTCTTCCATGATTGGGATGCGAGTCTCTCCACGCTTCTCATAAGCGTAGTGTTCCTGTGCTTCTGCAACGATCAGAGCGCGTTCCTTGTAGTGATTCTTGAGGTAGCCCTGGAAGGTGCGGAGGATCTGGTTGAGGAATTCTGCCTGTAGTGCGCTTGATGCATACGGCTGTGATGCTGACCCACCTGATAGGAGTGATGGGTTAACACCGAACGTCTGCATGATGCGGCGCTCGATACGGTCGAAGTCCTGATCCAATCTCGGCATCTGCTCACGTCCAAAGACGTTCTGCACTTCGATGCCGAAGTGGTGTACCATCAAACGGAAGTCAGAAGAGAGAGCAATGTCCATCTCGTTTCTGACTTGGGCTACTTCGGCAGGGCCGGGAATCCACGGGCCTCTACCTTGTCCCATATCCTGTACTCCTAGTTTAACAAGAACCAACGGGGAGTACAAACGCTCCGCGATGGCGTCCTGGCTCGCCATTAACTTCTCCTCATGCATCAGCGTTCGGAGAGCGCGGAGTAAAATAGGTGTACCATGCAAGTCACGGGGGCTAGCCTTGAATGCGACTTGCTTCAAAAGAACATTACTAATAGGGATATTCTTCTTCGCTCTAAGGAACGGAATCATCTCTGGATAATCTCGTTCAAGGAGATAGTAAACCTCTTTAGGTTCACGCTTCTCTACGATCTGACGGAGTTTCTCGTCAGGCTTTAGGAAAAGTTGTTCACCACCGATAATGGGGTAGCGTCTTACGTCAATCATTGTGGGGTCAAGGAGTTCTTCCTCTTCCCAGATGCCTAGTGTTTCATTAAAGTGACCAAGCGGGAAGGACTGTCCTAGAGTCCAGTATTCACGACCCATCTCCACCAAGAAATGCTCATAGTCTAGTCTATCGAAGAACAGTTCTTCATAGAACTTAACTAGAGACGTATCTGGATCGTGGAATTCAAGTCCAACGAGAGGGAAACGTGTGAAAATGTCGATAAGAATCGGGACAAGATAGTGAGTCTTATAGAATAGCTCAAGCCACTGGTACAACTTCAATCTCTGAGTCTCATCCTGTACGTTGTAAGGAATATGAGACTGCTCAAAGTAGTCCATTGGGCTATAGTTACGAGGGAGAGCAGCATAGATATCTCCTCCACCTGGGCCTGCTGCCATC
>JANOEV010000097.1:0-14104 GCA_031413695.1 Burkholderiales bacterium | reverse complement strand
GGTGCTGTTTGGATTGGTGACCGGCGGCTTGATCGCACGCCAAATCGGTGCCTGTACGGTACGAACGTCGTCACTTACCCAAAGTGAATTTGCGCCGACCAACATGCGGTCCCGTACATTCGGATCAAGTATGAACGGTGAAATAAAATTGGTTTGCTCGGTTGCACTTGGCCCGCAATAGGTGATATTGCTTTCGTCCTTCTTGCCCTCTGTAATGCCGTTGCATATCTGTCCCGAACCAACCCCACCGTATCGCCTGATCGACGCATAAACATACTCGCCATACACCGTGGCGTCGTCGACCGGATCGACCGCCGCATAGCCCCCGTCGCCGCCACCAATACGCGTCCATGTCGTTCCGGCTGAAAAACGCAGGTCTCCGTTGTCCTGGGTGCCGCCAATAATTTTCCCGCCCGCCGCAAGCGAGCCTGCACCACCATAAAACTGGGTGATGCCGAGTTCGTTGTTCAAGTTTTGCCAGGTTGAAGTGCCGTTGGCGCTTGCCGAGAAGATGTTGGTACTACGAACCAACCCCCCGTCATTGCCGACATAGACCACCGGATTGGCCCCGCTGAAATTGGGCGGCGACACAATTTGGTGATGATCAGCGTGCGGCTGTGGCAGTCCGGGCCCCGCCGACTGCCAGGTGCTAATGCGGGTAAATGTGGTGCCTCCGTCGATTGAGCGATACAAATCCAATCCACCCACCACGATGTTCATGGCGTTGGTTGGGTCAACCCAAATCGTATTGTCGTAGTCGCCCTGTTGGCTGAGGTGTTTGGGCGACGACATAAATACCCATGTTTGGCCACCGTCTTCAGATTTGTAGACTTCGCCGCGCGAACCGGATGGTTGGTCGGTGTTGTCGACCGAGGCAAACACGAGATTGGGTGTTGACGTTGCCCAAGCGAATTCCGATCTGGCGCTGGTGCCGCGGCCTCGTAATTCATTGGTAAAAAACTTTGGCGCGTCGGTCCAGGTACTGCCGGCATCGGTTGAGTAAAAAGCAAACCCGCCGTTTCCGGCCGCGACAACCCGATCCGGGTTATTTGGGTCAAATTGAAGATCAAGTGTTGCGCCGACGCGTGTACGTGTCCATGTCTGTCCGCCGTTGGCCGAGCGATAAATGCCGCCGCCGTTTGCCGCCAACAAAATGTTGGGATCGGTTCGGTGCACACCGATGCGATTGGTGGTGACCCAATCAGCGCCGCTCGGATTGATTAAGGTATCTGTCGAGGTCGAAGCGAGCAGGTTCCACGTCAATCCGCTATCGGTGCTTTTGAAGACGCCGACGCCAGCGAATCCCGCAAAACTCTCGCCGGTGCCGGCATAAACGTTATTGGGATTGACCGGGTCAATGGCCATCGCACCAATTGCCAGATTACCGCTGAAGTCGGCAACCGGTGTGATGGTCTGGCCCGCATTGTTGGTCAGCCAAATACCACCAGTGGCAGCACCGATAAAAAAGCGATTGCTATTACGGGGATCAAACACGATTGCCCGGATACGGCCACCAACGTTGCCCGGACCCAGAAACGTCCACTGGTTTTGCCGGATGCCGGCGGCTTTGGTCCGGCCGTTTGCGTTGTCAGCTGCAAGTGCCCGTCGTTTGTTATCTGCCAGCATTTTCTGCGTCGACGTCGGCTGGTTGCCCTGGTCGTCGGCATCCCAGGTGCGGATGTATTCTTTGGACGGCGCCCGCAGCGCTTTCCGGTTCGGGTCTTTCAGCGTGTTGCGATGCACCAGCATCACATTATTACGTTCGTCCCACGACATGGCGCATACGCCCGCATTGTCGGTTTTGCCAAATTTTCGGAGTGCCGCCAGCATGGCGTCATTCATGTCAAGCGACTTTGCCACGTCTGCGTCGGGCAACTTGCCCAAGCTTGCACAATTGTCAGGCATCGAAGCGGAGAGCGGTGCCCTGCTTTCGACTGATGGTGCGACAAACTGCGCGCAGCCGGCAAGCGTCAATACGCCAAGCGAGAGCAGCGACAAACGAAGGGAGGTTTTAATCATATTTGGCCAGACAAAAAGATTGCCTATTCTAGCGCGCCCATATTAACGTTTACAGTTGATTTTGCCGTCTCCAAAGGCAGGCGCATTACTATTTACGGGCCGGCCAAGTGATTGGATGTCTTCGTTTAACCACGACGCGACGATAGACACCCCGGTATGCGCCCCGCCAGCAGACCGCGGGATCGATTAAAGCAACACGCGTTCAATTCCACCGTTGTTGGCTTTGTCGACAAACTCGCGCATCCAGTTGGCCCCCAACACGTGTTTGGCAATCTCAACCACGATGTAGTCGGCCTGTGTGCCGCTATCGTTGTCGAAACGTGACAAGCCCTGTAGGCAAGACGGGCACGAGGTGAGGATCTTCACCTCACCCTGAAAACCGTCGGCGCGCAGTTTGCCGGCACCTTTTTTCATTTCCTCTTCTTTGCGGAAACGCACCTGGGTCGACACATCCGGGCGTGTGACGGCGAGGGTGCCGGATTCGCCGCAGCAACGGGTGTTCTCATCTACCTTGTTGTCACCCATCAGCTCGCTGACAACTTTCATCGGTTGATAGGTTTTCATCGGGCTGTGGCAGGGGTCGTGGTACATATAACGAACCCCGGTCACGCCTTCGAGTTTGATTTGTTTTTCCAGCAGAAATTCATGAATGTCGAGCAGCCTGCAGCCCGGGAAAATTTTCTCGAATTCGTATTTTTGCAATTGGTCCATACAGGTGCCGCACGACACCACCACCGTTTTGATATCAAGATAGTTGAGTGTATTGGCAAGCCGGTGAAACAAGACACGGTTGTCGGTGACGATTTCCTGGCCCTTGTCGGCATTGCCGGCCGCCGTTTGCGGATAGCCGCAACACAGATACCCCGGCGGCAATACCGTTTGCACACCGACGTGATACAGCATCGCTTGGGTGGCGAGTCCCACCTGACCGAACAAACGCTCGGAGCCACAGCCGGGGAAATAAAACACCGCCTCGGTATCGGCCGTTGTTTTTGCCGCGTCACGGATCACCGGCACCGTTTTGTTGTCTTCGATGTCGAGCAGCGCGCGCGCGGTCTTTTTCGGCAGCCCGCCGGGCATCGGTTTGTTGATGAAATGAATCACCTGCGCCTTGATGGTCGGTTTGCCAACCGTGGCCGGCGGTCGTTTCGTCTGTAGTTGCGGCAACATGAATTTTTTGGCGATGGCGTGCGCAGCGCGTTGCGCCTTGAATCCCCAATCAATCATCAACGCTTTGGTCAGCTTGATGGTGGCGGGATCGGTTGCGTTCAGGAAAAACATCGACGCGGCGGTGCCGGGATTAAATTTGTGTTTACCTTCTTTGCGCAACAAATTGCGCATGGCGATTGACACATCGCCAAAGTCGATGTCGACCGGACAGGGGCTTTCGCATTTGTGACAGACCGTACAGTGGTCGGCAACGTCCGAAAATTCATCAAAGTGACGCAGCGAAATACCCCGGCGCGTCTGTTCTTCATACAGGAACGCTTCGATCAACAGCGAGGTCGCGAGAATCTTGTTGCGCGGGCTGTAAAGCAGATTGGCACGCGGCACATGGGTGGCACATACCGGTTTGCATTTGCCGCAGCGCAAGCAGTCCTTGATCGAATCGGCAATGGCGCCAACGTCGGATTGTTCCAGGATCAACGATTCGGCGCCCAACAAGCCGAACGACGGCGTATAGGCGCGTGTCAAATCACCACCCGGCATCAATTTGCCGGCGTTGAAGCGGCCCGATGGATCAACTTGTGCCTTGTAATCCAAAAACGGCTTAATCTCGTCGTCAGTCAAAAATTCGAGCTTGGTGATGCCGATACCGTGTTCACCCGAGATCACCCCGTTGAGCTTGCGCGCAAACGCCATGATGCGGGCGACCACCTGGTTTGCCTCCTGCATCATGCCGTAGTCGTCGGAATTGACCGGAATATTGGTATGCACATTGCCGTCACCGGCGTGCATGTGCAGCGCCACAAACACCCGTGAGTGCAGCACTTCTTTGTGAATGGTGTCAAAGCGTTTGATCGCGCTGACAAACATGCGCCCGCCAAAAATTTCGTGCAGCGGTGCGCGCAGCTCGGTTTTCCAGGATGCACGCAGCGAATAATTCTGCAGTCCCTGAAAGATGCTGGTGATATTGGCGACACTCAGGTCGGTACTGGTTGCGGTATCCCTGATCGGCAACTTCGACATGGGGGCGTCAAGATTGTCGAGGTAAAACTGCCAGCGTCCGCGCACATCAGCAAACAACTGGTGCGCTTCATCAATTCGTGTGCCGACAATTTCATCGTGAGAGATGTTTTCGTCTTCAAGATCGAGCGGCAATTTGCCGGCGATACACTCGGACAGCCGGTCGATCAAACGAATCTTGTTTTTCAGCGAGAGTTCGATATTGATCCGCTCAATGCCTTCCGAATAATCACCCAGCCGGTCGAGCGGAATGACCACATCTTCGTTGATCTTGAAAGCGTTGGTATGTTTGGCGATGGCGGCGGTGCGGGCGCGATCCAGCCAGAATTTTTTGCGTGTTTCAGCGCTGACGGCAATAAAGCCCTCGCCGTGGCGGGCGTTTGCCAGCCGCACCACCTGGCTCGAAGCCTCCATCACTGCGTTTTCATCGTCCGACACGATGTCACCGATCAGCACCATTTTTGGCCGCTGGTTGCGCCGCGACTTGGTGGCGTAGCCAACCGCCTTAAGATAACGCTCGTCAAGATGTTCGAGTCCGGCCAATACCGCCTGCGGATGCGCGTCGATAAAATCCTTGATCTCGACAATCGACGGCACCGCCTCTTTGACCTGACCAAAAAACTCCAGACAAATGGTGCGGATATGTTTGGGCATGCGGTGCAGAATGAAACGCCCCGAGGTGATGATGCCGTCGCAGCCCTCCTTTTGAATGCCGGGTAACCCTGCCAGAAATTTGTCGGTAACGTCCTTGCCAAGGCCGGTCTTGCGAAACGATGGGCCCGGGATGGCCAATATTTTTTCATCCTGGATATTTTTGCCGGATTCGTCAAACGTGGTGACTCGAAAACGAGCGACCGGAACATCGTGAATCTTGCCGAGGTTGTGATCAAGACGTTCGACGTTCATCCACAAGCCGTCCGGCGTGACCATGCGCCACGACGCCAGATTATCCAGCGCCGTACCCCACAACACGGCTTTTTTTCCGCCGGCATTCATCGCGATATTGCCACCGATGCAAGAGGCATCTGCCGAGGTCGGGTCACACGCCCACACCAGCCCGGCTTGTTCGGCCGCCTCCATCGCGCGCTTGGTCACCACGCCCGCCTCGCAGCGGATGGTGGCAACGGTGCCGGCGACACCCGGCAATTCGATGCGTTCGACCACGCCCAGCGCGTCCAATTTTTCGGTATTGATGACGGCCGAGGTTTTGGTTAGCGGGATTGCACCACCCGTATAGCCGGTGCCGCCGCCACGTGGAATGATGGTGAGTTTGAGTTCAATCAGGGCGCGCACAATCGGCGCCATTTCTTCCTCGCTATCGGGGTACACCACCACAAACGGGTATTCGACGCGCCAGTCGGTGGCGTCGGTGACATGTGAAACACGCGCCAGCCCGTCAAATGCGATGTTGTCGCGACGGGTCACTTTGGCGAGGCGGCGTTCAACTTTTTTGCGCAAATCCCAGGTGTCGCGAAATTCGCGTTCGAACCGATCCACCGCCGCATTGGCCCCGGCCAGCAGCGCAATGACCTTGTTGGACTTGAGGTCCTTGTCATTGTCGAGTGCGTCGTCACTCTCAAGTTGGTCGCGCAGCCGGCGTTTTTCGATTTCATGCAAACGATGCCGCATGGCGTCGATCAACATTGCGCGGCGTTTGGGGTTGTCGAGCAGATCATCCTGCAAATACGGATTGCGCTCGACCACCCAGATATCGCCCAGCACCTCATACAACATGCGCGCGCTGCGGCCGGTCTTGCGCTGATCACGCAGTTCATTCAGGGTTTGCCAGGCGTCGTTGCCCAGCAGCCGGATCACGATTTCGCGGTCGGAAAACGAGGTGTAGTTATAGGGGATTTCGCGCAAGCGTGGATGCATCGATTCGAGCATCGTCCCGTCATTGGAGGCGGTCGGCGTCCGATTTGGGTTCACAGCTGCATTGACGGTTTTTGACAATGCGATCGGCGTGGTGGACATAGGACGGGTTACCTAGAATGGATCAGCGGCATCAAACTGTTGGCTTGATTCTACCGCAGTGCAACAATATGGTCTCGGCAATGGCGTATGGCCACTTCTCTGTTCGACCCCGCGTGCTAACATTTGTTGCACACAAAAACGGCATGTCTGTGGCCGGCCAAGCAATAATTTTTACCGATCAAACATAAAAGTCCAATAACGGCGGGTGTTTTCAGGCAACAATGGCTGAAAATGGTTGTAGATAAACGGGTTTCGTTTGTTGTTTGTTCGTTCCCTGTCATAAATACGTTGCCGCTCCCGCGTCTGTCCCGCACCAATCTTTATTTACCGCCACTCTGGATAGCCATCGTCGTGTCAAACCCCAAACTAATCCGCATTGCCTCCCGAGAGAGCCCGCTGGCAATGGCCCAAACGCAATGGGTCGCTGCGCAACTGCGCAGCCATTACCCGGCGCTTGTGGTCGAAATTATCGGCATGACCACCAAGGGTGACCAAATTCTTGACAAGCCGCTTGCGCAGATCGGCGGCAAAGGTCTATTCATCAAAGAGTTGGAAGTCGCCATGTCGGAAAACCGCGCGGATATTGCGGTACATTCAATGAAAGACGTGCCGATGGTGATGCCGCCGGGGTTTGCATTGGTGACGGTGGGCGCGAGAGAAGACGTGCGGGACGCGTTTGTCTCCAACCGGTTTCAATCATTCGATGAACTGCCGGCTGGTGCAAGAGTCGGTACATCGAGTCTCAGGCGTGAAAGTCAGATCCGCCATTTCCATGCACACCTGGCGATCCTGCCATTACGTGGCAATGTCAATACAAGGCTGAAAAAGCTCGACGACGGCGAATACGATGCCATCATTCTGGCCGCAGCCGGGCTCAAGCGGCTCGGCTTTGGTGATCGCATCGAGGCAACCCTCGACCCCGCCCGTTATATCCCCGCGGTTGCACAGGGCGCGTTGGGAATTGAATACCGCCAAGGCGAAACCGGCATCGAAACAATGTTAATGCCGCTGACCATCGCCAAAACCGACGCAACCGTGGCAGCTGAACGGGCGTTCGGGCGGCGCTTGTCGGCCAGCTGTGATGTGCCGCTCGGTGCATCCGCAACCATCGATGGCAAAAAACTGACCATTGCCGGATTTGTCGCGACGCCTGACGGCCATACCCGCATTGCCAGCGTGGCGACGGGCGGCATCAACGCGGCGGAAATACTCGGCACCACGCTCGCGGATGCGCTGATATTGAATGGTGCCGGCGACATTCTTGCGGCGCTGTTGGCGGCTGCCGGCCGCACACCTTCCGCAGATGGCGGGCGTGATTAAACCGGCCAAGCCAATTCAGTCAACCACGCCGCCCACGTCGACACGACTGGCCGGCATCAAAATTGTCGTCACCCGACCGGAACCTGCCGCGTCAAAAACCGTGCGCGCATTAAAGGCCGAAGGCGCCGAGGCAATCGCCATGCCGCTGCTTGAAATCGCCGCGCTGCCGGTCAAGGAAGTGGTGGCGACCTACAAGCCGCTGCTCGACGACCTGACGGAGCCTACCAAGGTCATCTTTATCAGCACACATGCCGCCCAATACGGCGTGCCGGTGCTGAAAAAATTGCGCACGTTTTATCCGTTGGCGCGCTTTATTGCCATCGGTGCGGCGACCGCCGCCAAACTCGATTCATTGGGCGTGCAAAGTGTGTTTGTGCCGGCGCTTGGCGAGGACAGTGAGGCATTGCTGGCCGCGCCTATGCTGCAAAAAATTCGCGGACAAACAATTGTTATCGTAAGGGGTAATAGCGAGGCGGGCGGACGTACCTTTCTCGCCGAATCGTTAATTGCGCGCGGTGCACTGGTGGTGGCGATGGTGTGTTACCGACGCGCACCGGTCAAATTGTCGGTCAAGGCGCGTCAAGCGCTCAAATGGGCTGTTGCCAACAGCACGCATGTACTGGCCGGCAGTGTCGAAACGCTCGATTCGCTGGCATCCAACGGCGGCAAGGTGTTGATGTCGAGGGTGCCGAATCTACTGGTGCCGCACCGGCGCATTGCCAGGGTCGCCAAACAAATGGGTGCACGGCAGACCACGGTGGTGTCGCTTGACGACAACAACCTGATTGAATCATTGTCAATTATGGTCTCTTGAGTTGCATCTGTTGCCGCCATGCGGTTGAATACACCAATCCTATTGGCGAATAACATGAACAACGATTTTCAACCCGGCGTACCTGCATCCGTATCAGCACCCAAACGATCCGGCTTTTCTCCCGTCGCGCTGCTGGCGGCGGCGTTGGCGGCATTTGCCATCGTGCTGAGTCTGGCGGTTTGGTGGGAGAGCCGTGATGTCCGCCAGGATTTGACACAGGCGCTCGGCACAAAAATTGCGGAACTCGACAAACAGGGACGCGAGACGACTTCGCGCAACGAGGCCCTCATCCGTGACACCAAAGATGCGCAAAACCGTATCGCACAGCTCGAAGCCAAACTGGCCGAATATCAGAACCAGCGGGTCGCCATCGAGGAGATGACGCGCGATTTGGCGCGCGCGCCGGAAGACTGGCTGCTCGCCGAAATCGAACAGACGCTCAATATCGCCAGCCGCGAATTGACTCTTGCCGGGAATATCCGCGCCGCTATCAGCGCATTGCAGTCGGCGGATCAACGTCTTTCCCGCGCCGATAAATTGCAGGCAACGCCGTTGCGCCGTGCCATCACGCAGGATCTGGAACGCTTGAAGGCCACGCCGGCGGTTGATACCCAGGGTATCACCGTCAAACTCGACAACTTGATGACACAAAGCGCGACATTGCCGCTGGCGGTACCCGGTTTGATCGCGTCCGCCACCGTCAAGACTGTCGGTGGTGAACCCGCCGCCGACAACCGTCCGGCAAAAAGCCAGTCCTGGGCGGCGCAGGCGTGGGCGGATTTTATGCAAGAGATGAAAGAGCTGGTTCGCATTCGAGAGCTCGAACCGTCCGAGGCCGCACTTATCACGCCACAACAATCGGTGTTTGTCCGTGAAAGTCTGAAGTTACGTTTGTTGTCGGCGCGCACCTCGCTTTTGGCACGTGACGAAATCAACTTCAAGGAGGATGTGAAGGCGGCGCGTGAATTGATCGTCAAATATTTTGATCCAAAAGCCAGGGTCAACCAGAACGCCGTCGCCACACTGAAACAGCTGGCGGAAAATTCGCTGTCGATTTCCGCTCCCGATATTGTGCAAAGTTTGAACGCGGTCAGGGCGGCGCGTGAAATTCGTTCGACCCGTGAGCGCGGCGCACGCTGACAGCCCGACTACATTCCAAAGACATATGACGTCAAAACCAATCCGCTGGGTGTTGTGGGTATTTGCCCTGGCAAGCAGCGCGGTATTGCTGGCGCTGGCCGGACGGTATGGTTCGGGCTACGCCATGTTTGTGGTGCCCCCTTGGCGGGTCGAACTGTCGATCATGATGTTTTGCCTGATTGCAATTATTGGCGCCGTCGCGCTTTATGTGCTCATCAGGTTATCGATTCGCGCGTATCAGTTGCCGAGAGACCTGCGTGCACGAAAACGCGAAAGCGAGCGACAGCGGGTGGTTGATGATTTGCATAATGGCTTGAAGGCATTGTTCGGCGGTCGTTTTGACGATGCCGAGAAGTTGGCGCGCCGCGCGATGTCCGGCAAAAATGCCGGTGGACATGGTGACGATGAAATCCGTCACCTCGCCGCCGCGCTGGCGGCGTGGGCGGCGCACGAGGGGGGCAATCTGCCGGCGGCGTTGCCCTATTTGGCGGCAATCACAGGCGACAAGGCGGCAGCGATGCGCGACGTGTCAAAAGCGTACATGTTGCTTGCCGAAGGGCGTGCCGCCGAGGCCCTCCCGCTTTTGCAGACGCTTGCGGCTAACGATGCCGACAATATTGGTGTACTCAAAATGAAAGTCGAGGCGGAAATTGCCGCGGGTGCGTGGAGTGAGGTGTTGCTGACGCTCGGGCCGTTAAAGCGCACCGGCCTCATGCCGCAGGCGGCAGTTGACGAGATCCGGCTGAACGCCGAAATTGAGCTGACCAAATCGCGCGCCGGACAACGTGATACGTTGCTCGACGCATGGCGAAAACTCGACAGTGCAACCCGCTACCAGCCGCGTTTGGTGGATGCGCTGGCGGCCCGCTTGAACGCCATTGGTCTGGATAACGACGCGGCAAAAGTCATCGAAGAAAGTATCGATAAAATTGATCCGGCGGACTGGGATGGTTCGTTGTCGCTATTGGTATTGCGTTACGCCGAGGCCAAGTCTGACGCAACAGCCACCCAGATCGAGCGTGCAGAAGGCTGGCTCAAGCAACATCCGCGTGAATATGCGTTGCTCGCCACGCTCGGCAAACTGTGTATGCGGCAGGCGTTATGGGGCAAGGCGCAGAGTTATCTTGAGGCCAGCGTTGCACTTGAGCCGACGCTTGATGCGCATATGACGCTGGCCCGGTTGATGGAGCAGATCGGTAAACCACAGGAAGCCATGCGTCACATCAAACGCAGCGCCGAGCTTGCGCGTACTGCAAACTAAGCTCCCCAATAGCCGGCCGTTCCCGGACAATATCGGCTGAATACGCCCGTCGGGCGGACATTTTTTGGTGCCGCACAATCAGGGCAATAGAATAGTCGGATGACCAAGATGCAAACCCTGATGGACATGGCAATGACCGTTTATTACCGCGCACCGTCGGCGCCAACCTGCCGAAAACAGCAATTAATTGCTGTGGCAAACATCGCCCGATGAACACATCCGAACAACCGCCGGGCGCGTCAACCCTGGCGCTGCGACGCTATGAAATTGTCGGTACGCCCGCAGAGACGGCGTTTGACGATATTGCCAGACGGGCGGCGGACGTGTTTGGCGCGGCATTTGCCAGCATTTCGTTTTTTGACGGCGCCGCGATGGGTCCCGATGTCGCCGCCGATAAGCCGGTATCGAGGCGTGAATGGTTCAAAAGTGCGGCAGGTTTGCCGGCACAAACGCTGTCACAGGCACAATCATTTTTTGCGCCGTTTGCAACCGGTGCATTGTTCAGCCCGGAGTATCCGATCGATGCACGTTCGACGCTGCGCATCACGGTCATCGCTGACGCGCTCGCCGATAAACGCGTCTGCGACCACCCGTGGGTTGCGGCATTACCGCACGTTTGTTTTTATGCCGGGGTGCTGATCCTGTCGCGTGAACGGGCGCCGGTTGGCGTGCTGGCAGTGTGGGATACCGCCGCGCGGGAAAACAAGCCCCGCGAGATGGAGGCGCTGGTCAATCTGGCAGACCTGATCACCGCCAGGCTGGAAGCGCGGGCCGAGGCGCGGCGTGAGCGCCGCGGGGTGGGTGGTGAGCCAGGCGCAACGCACGCCAAAACAGAGGAACACGTCGCCAATCTAACGCGCGAATTTGTGCAGATGGAGCAATTGCTGGAAGACGAAATTGCGGTTCGACAGGCCGCCGAGATCAGGCTGCGTCATGAAAAAGAGTTCTCGGACGCCGCCATCGCGAGTCTGCCGGGCGCATTTTTTATGTTTGACAAAAACGGCCGCATGGTGCGCTGGAACAAGAGTTTCCAAAACGATACGGCCTATGACGACGACGAAATCGGCAGCAGACGCATGGTTGATTTTATTGCGCCACACGATCGGGCCGTCATCGCCGACGCGATCAGACGTGTGATTGAACGCAATGACGAGATCACCCTCGAGGCAGATTTGCTGTCGAAACACGGACGTGAATCGCCCTATATATTCCATGGCCGCGCACTTGATATCGGCGCCGAACGTTATTGCATCGGTGTCGGCCGCGATATCACCGAGCGCCGCCGCACCGAGCGCGAAATCACCGACGCCAAAGAACGGCTGGATCTCGCATTGGCCGGATCGAGTCTGGCGTTGTGGGATTAGGATCTGGCGGCGAATGAAGTTTTTATCAGTGAGGGTTGGGCCAGCCTGCTGGGAATAAAGCCCGAGGGCATGGACGGCGTCCGTTATCGCGGCGAGCAGGTGATCGGCTGGACCCAGCCGGAGGACCGTTCAAAATTTGAAGCGGCATTGACCGGTGCGGTGCGCGGCACCAGCAATGATTTCACCTGCGATTACCGGTTGCCGGGTGCGGATGGGGCATGGGTCTGGCTGAATTCGTCCGGCAAGGTCACCGAACGCGACGGCGCCGGCAAAGTGCGCCGCATGACCGGCACCACCGCAAACATCACCGCGCGCAAAACGGCCGAGGAGCGGGTTGAGTTCCTGGCGACGCGCGACGCGTTGACCGGCTTGCCCAACCGCATGCTGCTAAACGACCGTCTCGAACTGGGCCTTGCCAACGCCGTCCGCAAGGCGTCAAAGCTTGCGTTTATGTTTATCGACCTCGACCGTTTCAAGACGATCAACGATTCGCTGGGTCATGATGTCGGCGATGAATTGCTCAAACGTGTTGCGGCAAGACTGTCGGCTTGTGTCCGTGCCAGCGATACGGTGGCACGCCTCGGCGGTGATGAATTCGCCATCATTCTGGAAAATCTGCCGTCCGACGGTCAGGAAGCACAAAGTGTCGCCGAAAAAATGATTGCCTCGCTTGCCGCGCCGATGCAAATCGGCGAACACCAACTCAATACCTCGTGCTCGCTCGGCATCAGCGTGTTTCCAAGCGACGGGGAAGACTCACAAACGCTGATGAAACACGCCGACGTCGCGATGTACGACGCCAAGGCAAAAGGGCGCAACAATTACCAGTTTTTTTCGCAGGCAATGAACGCCAAAGCACAGGAGCGGCTGGCGATTGAGAATTTTTTGCGGCTCGCGCTACGCCGCAACGAACTGTTGCTGCATTACCAACCGCGGGTCGGATTCGCCACCGGCGAAGTCACCGGCGTCGAGGCGCTGATCCGTTGGCAGCATCCGCGACTGGGGTTGATGGTGCCGGATCAATTTATCAGTGTGGCGGAGGATTCCGGCCTGATTGTGCCGATCGGCGAATGGGTGATCGCCGAAGCATTCAGACAGGTTGCGTTGTGGCAAAAAAAATCTGGCCGCAACTTTGCCGTGGCGGTGAATTTATCCGCCGGCCAATTGTTTGATCCAAAACGGTTGGTTGCCACGATTGAAAGTGCACTCAAAAAATCCGGACTCGATCCCCACGACGTGGTGCTCGAGTTGACCGAGGGTATGCTGCTGAAAAACACCGATGACGTTGCCAATGCGCTCAAACAACTCGGGGTGATGGGCATCGGTATTGCGGTTGATAATTTTGGCACCGGCTTTTCGTCGTTATCCTATCTGCGGCAGTTGCCCATCGATTCGATCAAGGTCGATTCAAGTTTTGTGCGTGATATCGGTGCCGACCCGAATGACGAGGCGATCATCCGCGCCATCATCGCCATGACGCACTCGCTCAAACTGAATGTGGTCGCAGAAGGGGTTGAACGCGAGGAGCAGTACCGGGTGCTGCGCGATCTTGAATGTGATGAGTATCAGGGATTTTATTTTTCCAAACCGTTGCCGCCTGAAGAGTTTGAGGCACAGTTTCTGGATGGTGTTTAGACATGGCCAACGGCGTCGTGGGCCGACTGCAGTTACCGAATTTGAAACGTCGCATGCCGGAGGCGCATGAAATGATGAAACCTGTCTTTGTTTTCTTCACCCTGGCGCTGATCGCAAATCTTGCAACCGCACAACCGGTGGTGCCGGCACCGGTGCTGCCTGAATCGCTCAAATGGTTCAGCCCGCCCGGCAATGCATTACTGCGTGCTGCTTGGGTAATCGGCACAGAGCGGCAAGCCGGGACATACCTGTTGCGGGTGGTGCTGGCCAAGGGCGGCAAAATCGCGCCGCACACTCACCCCGACACGCGTAATTCGACCGTTCTGTCGGGAACACTCTATGTTGGTTTCGGCAATACCGTAGACGAGTCAAAAATTGTCGCCATTCCAG
>JANOEV010000096.1:0-2314 GCA_031413695.1 Burkholderiales bacterium | reverse complement strand
CATCACTGCGGCGATGATCAAGCAGGACCTGGACCTGCTGCTCGCCGGCCGTTTCACATTGATACGGTTGTTCGACAGTTCGGACAAGGTGGCCCGGCTGACCCTCGATGTCATCCGTGAACACAGGCTTGATATCAAGGTGATGCTCGGTATCTACCCACACCGCGACAATCCCGCGTATAACGACGCCGAAATTGCCCGCGGCATCAAACTGGCGAACACGTTCAAGGACATCGTGGTGGCGGTCAGCGTCGGTAATGAGACGATGGTGAGTTGGTCCTTCAATCGCTTTGATACGGTTGCGATAAAAGGCTTCATTGAGACTGTGCGCAAGGCCGTTGATCAACCGGTGACCACGGACGACAACTGGGCCTTTTTCGCCTGGAATGCCGGCATCGAACAAAACCCCGCCCCGATCCTCGCCAGCATCGACTTTGTCGCGATGCACACATACCCCCTGCTGGACTCGGTCTACAGTCCGGATCTTTGGGACTGGCGACAGGCCGCTGTGCCACAAAAACAGCGTGCTGTTGCAATGGTCGATGCCGCATTTGCCCGCGCGAAGTTCGAGTACCGCGCGGTGCGCGCGCACATGGATTCACTCGGCCTGCAAGCAATGCCGATTGTGATCGGTGAAACCGGCTGGCAGGCGGACCCGGCCAGAGTGCCCTTCCGCTCACATCCGGTGAATCAGAAAATGTATGTCGAGCGGCTGAACGCCTGGAAGGCGGCCGGCGATGGGCCACAAACGATCTTTTATTTCGAGGCGTTCGACGAACCCTGGAAAGAGGACGATGATAAATGGGGACTATTCAATGTGAAGCGGCAGGCGCGTCACGTGGTGCAGCATCTATATCCGCGCGCGATCTGGGAGCCCGGCCAATACACGCCGTCTGATGCCGTCTATGTCACGCCCATCGACATTCGGACCGCGGTCACCGCTCGACAATACGTATTGCACGCCAGCGTCGCCACACCGGGCGAATCGCGTCCCCACATGGGCGCGTGGCAGACCCGCGACAAAGGCGCAATGGTCCGTCGCAAAAAAAGTGTCGTGATTTCTCCCAACGCTGCACCGAACGCATGGGAGGTCGCGCTGCCGGTACCCCGCAATCAGGCCGACAATCTATCGGCGTTTGTTGCCGGAAAACTGAACTTTCGCATCAAGACCCGCTACGCCGGCGCGTTGCTGACGGGCTTCCACGTCGGCAGTCCCACTGAAGGTAGCGCGTTTGCCGCATACATTCCATTGGTCAGTGGTGAATTTGGCTACGCCAATGACGGCAGCTGGCATGATGTTTCAATTCCCATCGAAACAATCCGCCAGTTTGTTGCCTTTAAGGAAAAGGTCGGGTTGAGCCGTATTGATCTGACGCGCGTGACAAGACCTTTTGTCATCACCGGCCACCATGCCACCACCGGCGCAGCGCCCGACCGGCTCGCGCGTCACGATATCGAAATCGACGACGTACGATGGATAAGGTAATGGGTGGTGCGGGACCGATAAAACATCCCGACCCAAGGTCCGCTGGAATCACGCAAACGAACAGGTCAATGCGCGTTGTCGTGACATCGACGACGAACAACTGCGGGTTCCCTGCTTAAGTTGCATTCAGCGCGCGTGTCGAATTGCGTATCACCAGACGCGGTTCGGCCAGAAACCCGGTCGGTAGCTCCCCGGCCAAAAGTTGCAGCAGCGAGACTGCGGCCAATTGTCCGAGCTCGTATGGGCCCTGATGAATGCTCGTCAGCGGCGGGATCGAATGCACCGCGCCTGCAAGGTCATCAAACCCGACCAGTGAAACATTCTCAGGCACGCGCAGGCCGCGCCGGTGCAGCGCCAAAGCCGCGCCAAAAGCCATCTGGTCATTGGCGGCAAAGATGGCCGTAAACCGTTCACGGCTGTCAATCAGTCGTTCGACCGCTTCAAGCCCGCTCTTCTCTTGATAGTTACCCGGCAAAACCAACGCAGCATTAAATGGCACACCTGCGGCCTTCAGGGCGGCACGGTAGCCACGCAGGCGTTCATTCGCGTCGGGATGTTCGGGATCACCGCTGATGAAGGCGATCTTGCGGTGCCCGAGCATGAGCAGGTGATGGGTGGCGATTTGTGCACCCTGGAAATTGTTGAAGTCCAACGAAAAAAGGGAAGGCGCCGTCAAATTTCGACCGGTAACAACGACCGGCACTGTCTTCGCAATATTTCGCATTGCGGTGTCGCTGAGTCTGCCGGTCAGAATGATCAGGCCGTCAACCCGCCGCGAAAGCAGGACGTCAATACAGCGCTGTTCTTCAACCGCATTCCAATGTCCGC
>JANOEV010000095.1:0-1856 GCA_031413695.1 Burkholderiales bacterium | reverse complement strand
CCCATCCGGACCGTCCGTGACGTGGGCTATGTGTTCGATGACGAGGTCTGATCATAGACCATTGTTGGGCAAAGCGACCGTGAAGAGCCCCCTGAGTCGATGGGGCCGATCGGCTCCCACATCGCCCATATCGGTGTCGAAATTTCCGATTCGCCATATGTCGCGGTCAACATGAAGCACATGACCCGCATGGGCACAAAGGTGTTGGACGCATTGGGTATCGACGGCGAATTTGTGCCTTGTTTGCATTCGGTCGGGGCGCCGCTCGCGGCCGGCGAGAAGGACGTACCGTGGCCATGTAACAAGGACCACAAGTACATCGTCCATTTCCCGGAGACACACGAGATCTGGTCGTATGGTTCCGGCTACGGTGGCAACGCGCTGCTCGGCAAAAAATGCTTTGCGCTGCGTATTGCCAGCGTGATGGGCAAACAACAGGGTTGGCTCGCCGAGCACATGTTGATCCTCGGCGTCAAAACGCCGGCTGGCAAAAAACACTACGTCACCGCGGCATTTCCATCGGCTTGCGGTAAAACAAATTTTGCCATGATGATTCCACCCGCATCGTTCAAGGATGCCGGCTGGGAAATCACCACTGTTGGCGACGACATCGCCTGGATCAAACCGGGCAAGGACGGCACGATGCTCGCCATCAACCCGGAGGCCGGCTTTTTTGGTGTCGCACCCGGCACGTCGTATGAGACCAATCCGAATTGTATGGAGTCATTGAAGTCAAGTGTGATCTTCACCAACGTTGCTCTCACGCCGGAGGGTGATGTCTGGTGGGAGGGGATGAGCAAGACCCCGCCGGCCCGGTTGACCGATTGGCAGGGCAAGGCATGGACACCCGACTGCGGCCGGCTCGCCGCACACGCCAACGCACGCTTCACGGTCGCGGCGAATCAGTGCCCGTCACTCGATAGCGAGTGGGACAACCCCGACGGCGTGCCATTGTCCGCGATGATTTTTGGCGGCCGGCGCTCATCCACCGTGCCGCTGGTGACTGAAGCGCGCAACTGGAATGAAGGCGTTTATATGGCGGCGACATTGGGTTCGGAGACCACCGCGGCTATTGTCGGACAGGTTGGCGTGGTGCGTCGCGACCCGTTTGCAATGCTGGCATTTTGTGGCTACAACATGTCTGATTATTTTGCACATTGGATCAATATCGGCGCAAAAGTCGGCACCACCGCACCAAAGATGTATTGCGTCAATTGGTTCCGGAAATCTGACGAAGGCAAATTTATCTGGCCCGGTTTCGGCGAAAACATGCGTGTCCTGAAATGGATCATCGAACGTGTTGAAGGCAACGCGGCCGCAACAGAAACGCCGCTGGGATATATTCCCGCCTATGAAAATATCGACTGGAGCGGTCTGCCGTTTGAACCGGCCAAATTTGCCGCAATCACCGCCGTCAATGGTGTCCAGTGGAAACAGGAAATGACACTGCACAATGAGCTTATGACCAAGCTTGCGCACCGTCTGCCTTCGACGATGCAAACGCGTTTTGGCGTACTGCGCGACGCGTTATAGCCGACCGATTCAGCCAAAAAAATGGGAGCTGGTGGCTCCCATTTTTTTGAAACTCATTTATTGACGGGTATTTTCAGGCATTTTTGCCGCAAGACGCCCGTCAAATAAGACCTTTGCCGTTCGGCATCCGTCGACATTGCCCGTAACAGGCAATGCCTGATGCAGCCATGCTATTTCTTACCTTTTTCACAGGTTTCGGCGATACGTTTACCTTCGCTGTGCATTTTCATGCTGCCGCGCGGCGAATTCATGGTCATATCCATCGTGTAGGCATCCTTGCCATTATGCGATACGCTACCTTCGCCGCTGGTACCGTCGGCGCA
>JANOEV010000094.1:0-4546 GCA_031413695.1 Burkholderiales bacterium | reverse complement strand
CAGCGGCATCCAGGAGGGCATGAACATCGCCGCGCGGCTGTTCGTCTCGCCCGGCGACCTGGCGCTGACCGAAGACCCCTGCTACCAGGGCGCCACCTGCGTGCTCGAAGGCGCGGGCGCGCGGGTGCAGGGCGTGCCGGTCGATGAAAACGGGTTGATGACGCAGGCCTTGCCCGAGGGCCCCGCCGCGCTGCTACCGTGTTTCGGCGGGTTCGTCACCCTGGCAGATTGAAGTGTGGGGTGATACGTCACATCTTGATGCGCCGACCCATAACGATCGAATTTAATTCTTTCGTACCGACAGCCCGCGCGATGCGCGAACCCGTTCGTGCGCCAACGCCGCCTCGTCCAAAACCGATGCATCGAGAGTTGACTCAAGCGGCTTTTCGAGGCGGATCAACATGTCGGTGTAGTTGCGTACGTTCTCGACAAATTGCACTGCCTCATCACCGCGGCAAAAACCATATTTTGACGCGTCATAAAATTCCGGTTCGCGCAGTTTCGGATATGCTTTGCGGACGTCCAGCCAACTGTCTGCATTCATCCCCAACTTTGCCGTGAGAATGCGGGCGTCTTCCAGATGGCCATAACCCTGATTGTAAGCAGCCAAGGCCAGCCAGGTCCTGTCCGGTTCGGGGATGCGTGTGGGAACCGTATCGCGCAGCAGGGCAATATACTTTGCACCGCCGACGACGGATTCACGCGGATCCAGCCGATTTTTTACCTTCATTCGATCCGCGGTGTCTTCGGTCAGCATCATCAAGCCGCGTACGCCAGTTGGGGACGTGGCAAAGGGGTCCCAGTGCGATTCCTGATAACCGACAGCCGCCAGAATTCGCCAGTCGATCCCGGTGAGCTGTTGGGCCTCATGGAAAAACGGCTTGAATTTGTGCAGTTCGGTCTGGATCTTGTTGAGCAGCGCGTCGGTGTCAACCGCATGGATGCGATTGACGTGGCCGTAGTAACGATCCATCAGGCGGCTCAGTGTGCCGTTGACGCGGATCTTCTCAAAAAATCTCACGGCACTCTGTTGCAAATCATAGTCGGCTGCGTTGGAGAATGCCCATGCGACTTTTGCCTCGCGGCCAACATTGAATGCGGCACTCAAATCTGCATGCAGGCGTCTGGCCACCGCAAACGCATAGGTTTCGATCAACGCAAGGTCGGCACGTTTTTGATCGAGCGCCAGTAACAGGTCTTCGGCGGTGGCTTCGTGCGGCAGTACTTCGATGGCAAGTGTCGGTGTGTTGCCGGTCAGGTCGCGGACAATATCGTGTGCCGGGGTTTCGGCGATGACAACAATCTTTCGTCCGCCGAGGTCGCCAATGTTTTTCGGCCGCTTGTCTGCGGTGCGATAGACCAGCTGGTATTGCGATGTTTTGTATGACGGGCCAAAGGCAAATATCTCGCGAAGTTCGGGTGTGGGCGTCAAACCGGCGGCGGCAATGTGCCCCCTGCCGGCATCGAGTTGTTTGACCAACCTCGCATAACTGGGCATGACCTTAAAGGTGACAGTGATGCCAAGCTCTTTTGCAAACAGGGTGGCCAGATCGTGTTCGAAACCGGTTTGCACATCACCATCGGCACTGCCCGCCTTTGGTAACAGCTGGGTGGTGGTGGGGCCGCGCAAGGTCAGGACAACAAGTTCACCCGAGGTGCGCGGCGGGGCGAGTGGTGGCGCAAGCCAATTCGGCGCAAAGTCGGTTTTGCGAACGCCCAATCCCACCAGCAGTAACGTGGCGATGACGGCAATTGCAATAAATAAGGCAATGCGCGCTTTCATTTGGCTAGTTTAGTCGGTTGCACGCCGCTGCGCGATGCGATAATAAAAGCCAAATTCAATCCAAAAAAGCCTATTTCAACGTGAACCAGATCATTGCATTCATTCCCGCCGCTGGTTACGGTACTCGAGTCGGTGACGCGCTGCCAAAGCAGTACCTTGAGATAAATGCCGTGCCGATGATTTTTCACACACTTGCCGCATTTGCAACGGTGAAACGCATCAAAAAAATCGTTGTCGTGATTGCCGCCAACGACACCCATTGGGATGCGTTGTTGTCGGTGCATGGCGACGGATTGCATGGGCGGCTGGCGGTGTTCCGTGTCGGGGGGGCAACCCGCGCCGAAAGTGTGCTGAACGGACTCATGGCGGTTTCGGCTGAATTGGCAAAGGATGATTGGGCGTTGGTGCACGATGCCGCGCGGCCATGCATCCGTACCGAGCTGATCGAACAATTTCTCGATGAACTTGAGGACGAAAAAATCGGCGGACTGCTGGCCCTGCCGGTAGCCGATACGCTCAAACTGGGCAACGACAATCAACGCGTTGAACGCACGGTTTCGCGTGAGCAACTGTGGCGCGCACAAACACCGCAAATGTTCCGTTATGCACTGCTGTGTGAGGCGCTGGCCAAGGCGCCAAACGCGACTGATGAGGCGCAGGCGGTTGAGTCACTCGGGCATCAGCCGCGCTTGGTGATCGGCGAAAGTGTCAATCTGAAGGTGACCTACGCAACCGATTTACAACTCGCACAGAGTCTGCTTGGCCACCTTCGCAACGCCAATTAGCGCCCTTCAAAAGTGAATAGGTGAATCCAATGCCAACAACACCCCAAATTAGGATCGGCCATGGTTTTGATGTGCACCAACTGGTTGTCGGGCGGCGCTGCATCATCGGCGGCGTCGATATCAATCATGAGCGCGGCCTGCTCGGCCATTCCGATGCCGATGTGCTGCTGCATGCCATTTGTGACGCGTTGCTGGGTGCGGCGGCGCTCGGCGACATTGGCGCACATTTTCCCGACAGCAACCCCGCGTACAAAGGCATCGACAGTCGCGCCCTGCTGCGCCATGTTGTGGCGTTGCTTGACGCAAACGGGTTTGGCATCGTCAACATTGATGCGACCATCATTGCCGAGGCGCCGCGGATGGCGCCGCATATCAAAGCGATGGTTGTTAATATCGCCGCCGATACGCGGCTGAAGAATGATTGTGTCAACGTCAAGGCAACCACCACCGAAAAACTTGGTTTTGCCGGGCGTGGCGAAGGTATCGCGGCTGAGGCCGTATGCCTGATTTTCAAGGCTTGACCGGCGGTCGGTCGCTGTCTGTTGCCGCGCTGTTGGCGGCGCTGTCCGGTTGTTCAACGTCGCCGCCGGTTGCCGATTGGTTTCCCGCGGCGATGGTGAGGGGTGGGATCGACGACTTTCGATTGCCGGGGCCGGTTGGCATCAATGCCATCACCGTGACCAGCATTGACGGTTTCGAGATCGGCGGTTGCAAGGCGACAGTCGAGGAATATATGCCGACGCCGCCAACATCCAACCCGCCGCTGATTTTTGCGCACGGCTTTTTGCGCGACGTTAACAACCATCACGGCCTCGCACGTCATGTCGCCAGTTGGGGCGTGCCGGTCTATTTGGTGGGGCACTGTTCCGGCGGTTGGTCCGGCGATGGTGCAGCGCTGTTTGCCAAATTGCTGCGCGCCGTGGCCGACCGTCAAGGTGTTAACGGCGTGATTTATGGCGGATTCTCCGCCGGCGGATTGGCCGCGCGGATGGCATCGGTTGATGACCCAGGCGCGGTTGGCTTTCTTGGACTGGACCCCGTCGATCGCGGGGGCATGGCGAAGCGCGCGTCCGCATCGACCATTCCGTTGTTTGGATTGTTCGCCCCACCGCAGGGCTGCAACGCCAACCAATCCGGTGTCGGCATCTTTCGCGGGGCACCGGGTGCCATCGCGCTTGAAGTGACCGGTACGACGCATTGCCACTTCGAAACGCCGACAAATATTTTGTGTCGGGCGGCGTGCGGCGAGCCGGGCACAACGTCGGATAACGAAACGCTGCGGCAGCGCATTACCGGGCTGGCAACGGCTTACGTGGTTTGGCGCGCAGGAGCGGTCGTCGGGCAACCCCGGGACGCCCCGATGTCAAATGCAGCGGCGCGTGACTGGTGGCAGGCGTCACCCGGCGTGTTGCGGCAAATTATTCCGGCCCGTCCGGCCGACGGTGCGGCGCCATAACAGTGCGGTCGTTACTGCGCCTGCTGCTTGACCTGCGCCAGCACTTCCGACGTCCAGGTAAGCCGATCGATGAGCGTGCGCAAGAACACGCGGTTAAATCGTAACTGACACGCGTCGGACAACTGTTCAAGCTGCACGTCCTGGACTTTCAGCAACTGCACTTCCGACACCGCGGTAATGGTTGCGGTCCTGCGCGCGCGGTCGCCCGTCAGGTAGGCCATTTCGCCGAAACAGTCGCCTTCCTTGAGGACGTTTAACAGCTTCGCGTCCTTCACCACCTTGACCTGGCCAGATACAATGACAAAAAACGCGTGACCCGAGTCACCTTCGAGCAGCAAACTCTCCTCGCGCCCGTGGTTTTCCCAAATCGCACCGCGCAGCACCTCCCATAATTCGGAGTCACGGAAGTCCTTGAAAAAGACCAGCCGGCGCAACGCGTTGAATTTTTCGGCCGAAGAGATTTCAAACGAATACTTTTCCAGTTGTGGAAACGTTTCAGCCAGGTCGCGCGCCATGGCAAAC
>JANOEV010000093.1:0-1589 GCA_031413695.1 Burkholderiales bacterium | reverse complement strand
GAAAGATGAAATGCGCCACTTAATCGTTCTCGTTGATGCTATCACTATGAAAAAATCGTTCAGGCGCGTTGGCGCGGGCGGACGGGGGCGGTGAACTATCTACAAGGTGGTTAATCAGTCGTTGTCGGTGATTCAGAAGCGATGAAATGGTAGCTCTCCGTGCATCGGGCCAAATTGTTGCTAACGTTTGTGCTTCTGCAGTAGCGCGCTTCCGAAGACGCGTCCTGTCCTCGACACAAAACGTGGAACGAAGATAACACTTATAACTTACACCTCACCGCGCTATTGCAGAAGCATTTTGTTGTAGCTCGTGCGCGTCCACCGTTCTTTTATTTCAACGAACTTGTCCGTTGTTTTATGATTTCATAAAGTTCTGAGTAGTTGTCCATCTCTTTTGGTATGAAAAGTTGTCCAGATTTTGTTAAGCTATTTGAATTTATTGTTTTTAGGTTAATTCCATCATTGGTTTCTTCAATCTTATTAATTTCTGTCCATTTAATTGAAATATTATTTTGTGGATAAATTCTTTTGGTCCTTTCCCAATTTAGTCGCTGTAGCACATTAAGGTTAAGATTGTCAAGGTCTATTATTTTTTTTATTTGCTCATTGTCAATTAGAACCTTATAATTTGAGTAGAAAATTTTCTTAAAGCCATACGAATACCATAAAATTAATGAGCAAGTAGTAACTGTAAGTGCTAAAGAAACCCCAAAAATCAAATTAGTATTTAGTCCTGTTTCTTTGACTTCTGGTCTGCTAAACTGCAAATAGATAAAGCTCTCCACCGAGACAATTGTAATGACTATTATAAGAGTAAAAAGTTTTAAGTCTTTATGAGTCAGAGATTTGATTTTGTCATCAATTATTTTGAATTCTTTATTCATATTCATGCGTTGGTTATCTCTTAAATGTGATTGGAACAACCATTTTTACAGGGACATTTTTGTTTAGCTCTGTAACGCGTCCGGGTATCCAATTAGGACACTGTTTTATTACTCGAATTGCTTCTTCATCGCATGATTTATAAAGTCCCTTTGTTACACTAATAGATTCTTTCCGAATTACTCCTGTCGAGTCTACAACGAATTCAATTATTACTTTTCCTTCAATTCTTTTTTTCTTAGCGTCTTGCGGATATTTTAAGTTATCACTTACGTAATCAATAAATTTGCTAATTCCACCTGGATAGGTCGGGAGGACGTCAACCTTGTACCAAACTTCACCATTCTCGGTTGGAAGGGTTGATTGATTGTCGGGTCTCTTTTCATCAGTCTGTCCGTATGACACAATTGTGGTCGTTAAAATTAATGTCAATACTAACCCGTACTTTTTCATTGTCTTTTGTTTTTTTAGCGCATGAGCTACAACGTGAGTATTTGCGTTCGAGCGGGGCTTCCGAAGCCGCGCGGTGTCCCCGACACCGAACGCATTAAAGATGCGAAAACGTTGGATTACGCGTCAACCCCGCTTGACGCAAATACAGTGTTGGCAGTAGTGCCGCTATGCTGTCACTTTTTTCTTAGTCGTCAACTTTCTTGTCGGTTTACGAGTCGGACTTTTCTTTGACTTAAGCATTTTAATTACCTCAC
>JANOEV010000092.1:0-7362 GCA_031413695.1 Burkholderiales bacterium | reverse complement strand
GGATTGATATCGATTTCGATCGAGTCGTCGATCTCAGGGTAAACAAACAATGACGCAAACGAGGTGTGGCGGCCGCCGGCGGAATCAAATGGCGACTTTCTCACCAGTCGATGCACGCCGGTTTCGGAACGCAAATAGCCGTAGGCGTAGTCACCGGATACCTTGATTGATGCGCTCTTGAGACCGGCGACCTCACCGGCAGATTCTTCGAGGATTTCGGTTTTGAAGCCTTTGCGTTCGGCATAACGCAGATATTGGCGCAACAACATCGACGCCCAATCCTGCGCTTCCGTGCCCCCGGCACCGGCCTGAATATCAATAAACGCGTTACACGGATCGGCCGCGTTAGAAAACATGCGACGAAATTCCATGTCGGCGACCGACTTTTCGATAACGGCGGTATCAGCCTCAATGGCTTCGAGTGTGCCATCGTCGCCTTCGGCTTTGGCCAGCTCAAACAGTTCTTTGCCGTCTTTGACCG
Source organism: Burkholderiales bacterium (assembly GCA_031413695.1). Classification (GTDB taxonomy): domain Bacteria; phylum Pseudomonadota; class Gammaproteobacteria; order Burkholderiales; family Usitatibacteraceae; genus UKL13-2. The sequence continues at coordinate 6,881 of JANOEV010000092.1, read as the reverse complement.
CGGCGGTCGCGGTTTGGATGGTGTTGATCACCCCATCGAGCAGCTTTTTTTCTTTGCCGAGCTCCGAAGCGCGTTTGGTGTCGCTCCAAACGGCGGGGTCTTCGGTGAGGCGGGTGACTTCTTCGAGACGCGTTACCTTGGTATCAAAGTCAAAGATACCTCCGCAATTCGCCCAAACGTGTGGACAAATCGGAAAGGGCGTTGGAAATGGCGTTGACGCGGTCGGCTTCCATGAGCTTATTTTTCTAAAAAGTAAGGCTGAATTATAGCGGAGGGGGTGTGTTGCCATTGCAGCCATACAAAAATCGGCGAAAAAATGCCGTCAGTCCAGCGCAGAGCCTGCCCCAGCATGCTTGAAGGTGGGGCTGGAATCCAGACCGACGTTTATCTAGATATTGAATGGACTGGGTCCCAGCCTTCGCTGGGACGACGGGGTGATGTGGCGGCAACCATCGTGGATGCGGCCGAATACGCTGGAACGACGCTCAGGCGACGTGTTCCAGCATTAATTGCACCGTCGAGACCCCGCGAAAGGTATTGATGGTGGGCCGGAACACCGCGTCAATGCTCGGGCTGAGGCGATCGGGCGAACCAAAACGCATGGCTTCAAAGGATTCACCGCCCATGTTCAGCGTGAGCTTGAGATGTTTTTCGCCAACCACGCGCTGGTCGATCACCTTGAAGGCGCCGCGATAGGTGGGGGCGATAAATCCCTGCCCCCAAACCTGCGACTCAAGCCCGCGTACAAAATCGAAATCAAGCGCGGCGGCATCAATTGCGCCGTCGGTTTCGATACGCTCTTGTAAGTCCGTGGGCGTGAGCAATTCGCGGGCGACGGCTTCAAAGGCGCGTGCAAAGTCGGGCAGGGCGGTTTCACGGATCGACAATCCCGCCGCCATCGCGTGGCCGCCAAAACGCTCAATCAGATCCGGAAAACGTTTGGTGATCAAATCCAGTGCGTCGCGCATGTGCAGCGCCGGGATCGAGCGCCCCGACCCCTTTAACATGCCGCTGCCGGCATCGCGGGCGAACGCAATCACCGGCCGGTGGGTCTGTTCCCGCAGGCGTCCGGCCAAAATGCCCACCACGCCTTGATGCCAATCGGGTTCAAACAACGCCAGCGCATAACGATTCTGGATATCGATTGTCTCGAGGGTGATGAGCGCGCCTTCTTTCATATCCGCTTCGATCACCCGCCGTTCACGGTTGAGGCGGTCGAGTTTGGTGGCGAGTTGCATCGCCACCTCGGTCGTGTCGGCCAACAGGCAATTGATGCCGATCGACATGTCTTCCAAACGGCCGGCGGCATTGATGCGCGGGCCCAACACAAAACCCAAATCATAGGTGGTGGCACGCGCGGCGTCACGCCCGCCGACACTCAGCAACGCGGCAATACCCCGACAGCAGCGGCCGGCACGGATGCGCTGCAAACCCTGCTCAACCAAAATGCGGTTGTTGTGTTCGAGTTTGACCACGTCGGCAACCGTGCCGAGCGCCACCAGATCAAGCAGGTCGGCCAAGTTGGGCTCGGTGGTATTAACGAACGCCCCACGTTGACGCAACACCGCACGCAACGCCATCATCATATAAAACATCACCCCGACCCCCGCCAGTGACTTTGACGGGAAGGTGTCGCCCGGCTGATTCGGATTCACAATCACGGCGGCGTCAGGCAGCATCTGTCCCGGTAGGTGGTGATCGGTGACAACCACGTCAATGCCAAGGCGATTGGCGGCCGCCACACCTTCGACGCTGGCGATACCGTTATCGACCGTGATGATCACATCGGGCTTGCCGGCGTGGTGCACCGCCGCGAGCTCAACCACCCCTGGCGTCAATCCGTAACCCAGGGTAAACCGATTCGGCACGATGAAATCAACCACCGCGCCCATTTGCGAAAGCGCCCGCACGCCGAGCGCACACGCGGTGGCACCGTCGGCATCGTAATCGGCAACAATCAACAAGCGTTTTTTTGCCGCAATCGCATCGGCGAGATAGGCCGCCGCTTGCTCGATATGCAACAGTAGCTGAGGTGCAAGCAGCGCATCCAGCTTGGTGTTCAGGTCAATAATGCCTGAAACACCCCGTCCAGCATAGAGTTTTGCCATCCGGGCATCAATCCCTTGCTGGATGAGCGCCGCGCAGGCGGTGTCGTCAACGGCACGCGTTGCGATTTCGGGCGCATGCTTGCCCGACCCGTCACGCATAGTCTTTGAGTGTTCGCTTGGTCGCGAATAGTTGTTTGATGCGCGGCATCACGCCGTTGTTGCGGACGCGGATGGTCATGGTGGCGGATTCGCTTGGCAACACCATGGTGAGTGAGGCGAGCTTGCCCGCGGCGAGTGCAGCCACGGCAGGCGCAATCCAATCGCGATCGATGCGGGCAACTTCGTCGGGCCAGGTCTCACGCGACTGGGCGCGGATTTCGCGGGTGGCGGTGTGGATCACCACCAACGACGATTCGTCACCCTGTGGATTGCCCATTGCGTCGAACAATGCGTTGGCTGTTGCCGGCAGTGTTTGTAATTCGCAGCCACTTGTCACGGCAAGCCCGCGCGCCAGCGCCAAACGCGCGACCACTTGCTCAAAATGCGGCGTGATGGTCAAACCGGAAAGCCCGCCGCCGCCCCACAGCCACAAACCGTTGATCGGCACCATACCGGCAGCTTCACGCGCCTGATTGACCGGATGGTCGTGCAGCAGCATTTGGATTTCATTGGTGCGGGCGCGCCAGTTGGTGCGGCTCTTGCTCGACAGACGCGGCAAGTTCTCAAACACACTTGCGTTTCCCATGGCCCAAATCGGCGTGGTGGTGGGCACATCATTGGCATTGATTTCAATATAACCACGCGCCGCGTCCGGAAATACCACGCGCAAACCGTCTTCGGCAAAATGCACGTTGATGGTGTCGGCAATCGCGGCCATTTCTTCCGCCGTTGGTTTGATGACATGGCTATCAAACAATTGGATATTGTCGCGGCTGACGGCAAAGTGTACCGGGTCGGCCCGCAACCATGTTTTGCCGGATACCGATTCCGCCTGCCCGTGAAAATCCGCCGCCGCGGTGAGCGCTGCAATCGGCGCGGTGGCATCACAGCCAAACGCGTCAAGCACGGCATCTTCGAGTGTGCTGCCGGGTGACACCGCAACACGACTGCGCGCCAATACGGCATCAAGTACCGGCATGGCGACCGGCAGGGCGAAACCCGGCGGTGGCAACAAATCAGCGATGAGCAATGTGATGTGCATAATTGTGGCGGGGTATGACGGAGTGTTGCTAGAGGGCAAAAAGTCTGCTTGTGCAACGGTGGCCGATCACGCCGGTCAAACCAGCCGCCGCTAATGAGCGTTATCCGAATTATCCGGTCTTTTATGGCACACTCGCATAACTTTTGATTTGTGGTCATTCCTTGAAATCTCTCCCGTTATTTATCGGCCTGCGTTACACCCGTGCCAAGCGACGCAGCAGCTTTGTTTCGTTCATTTCGCTCGCTTCGATGCTCGGCATCGCGCTGGGCATTACCGCGCTGATTACGGTGATGTCGGTGATGAACGGCTTCCAAAAGGAAGTACGCGCCAAAATTCTCGGTGTCGCCTCGCACCTGCAAATTGTCGGCTTTGAGGACGGCCTGAAGAACTGGCAGCAATTGATGCTTGATGCACGGGCGCAGAAGGATGTCGTGGGTGTTGCGCCGTTTGTCAACGGCCAGGGCCTGCTCGCCATTGGTCAAAGCATTCGCGGTGTCGGTGTTCGCGGTATCGATCCGGCGCAAGAAAATGCTGTCTCTGATATCGGCAAACAGATGCGCATCGGGCAACTCATTGATTTGCGCCCCGGTGAATACGGCATCGTCATTGGCAGTGAGCTGGCGCGGGCGCTGGGTGTGAACGTCGGTGGCAAATTGCAACTGACCACCCCACAGCTATCGATGACACCGGCGGGCATGATGCCGCGGTTTCGCAGCTTTACCGTTACAGGCGTATTTTCCTCGGGCCACTACGATTACGATTTGAATCTGGCGCTGATCAATATGCGCGACGCCCAGGTGTTGTTTCGCCTCGATGAAAATGTCAGCGGCTTGCGGGTCAAGGTGGCCAACCTCGATGACGCCCGCAAAATCGCGCGGCGGCTGCAGGACACGCTCAAGGTCGATGGATATGTGCAGGATTGGACATCACAGAACGCCACTTATTTTCGTGCGGTTGAAATCGAAAAGCGCATGATGTTTATCATCCTCACCTTGATCATTGCGGTCGCGGCATTCAATCTGGTTTCGACGCTGGTGATGGTGGTGCGCGACAAACATCCGGATATCGCCATCCTGCGCACACTCGGCGCCTCTCCCGGCATGGTCATGAAAATTTTTGTCGTGCAGGGCGCCATCGTCGGCTTGATCGGCACCTTGATCGGCGTGATCGGCGGCATTTTGCTGGCGCTAAACATTGGTGCCATTCTCGCCTTTGCCGAATCGGCGCTCGGTCTGCCCAAGTTGTTATCACCGGAAGTTTATTTCCTGACGTCATTGCCGAGTGATTTGAAATGGGCGGATGTCTGGGTAACGGCGGCTACCTCATTGATGTTGTCATTCGCCGCAACACTTTATCCGAGCTACAACGCCTCCAAAGTGAACCCCGCGGAGGCGCTGCGGTATGAATAGAGATACAACCGAAGTATTGTCCTGCCGCGGCCTGACCAAAAACTTTGCCCAGGGCGGGCTTGATGTCTCCGTGCTGCGCGGTATCGAGCTGACCGTGAATCAAGGCGAGACCGTCGCCATTGTTGGTGCATCAGGCTCGGGCAAGTCGACGTTGTTACATATTCTGGGTGGGCTCGATGCGCCGACCAGTGGTGAAGTCTTGCTGCTGGGTCAACGCATGGACCAACTGACGCCGCTCGCACAGGGTGCGCTCCGCAACAAGGCGCTGGGGTTCGTTTATCAGTTCCACCACCTGTTGGCCGAATTCACCGCATTGGAAAATGTCGCAATGCCGCTTTGGATCGGTGCTGCCGCGCGCAATCTTTCAGCAGATGATTGCAAACAACAAGCCGCCGAAATGCTCAATGAAGTCGGGCTGTCTCACCGTTTGGCACATAAGCCGGGCGAGTTATCGGGCGGTGAACGTCAACGCGTGGCGGTGGCGCGGGCACTGGTGACACGGCCTGCGTGTGTGCTGGCTGATGAACCGACCGGCAATCTTGATCGTGGCACGGCGGATCAGGTGTTTGAATTGATTTTGCAGTTGAACGCCAAAATCGGCACCGCCCTGGTCATGGTGACCCATGACCCGACGCTGGCAAAAAAAATGCAGCGCACGCTGACCATTTCAGACGGCGTGATCAGCTGAGGGTATCTCAAAACAGTTTGCCTGCGGCTGGGCGGACCGCTGACGGATCAGCGACCATCCAACAAATGCATTACTCCGCAGCCTTCTGGCTGGATCGGCCAAGTGTCCACACCGCGCCCAATCCAAACGACGCGCCACCATTCTTGATGTGTAACGGGCTGTCCGTGTTGGCCCCGCTGCCGGCGAAGTCATATCGGCTGAACGCAAACAATCGAACATCGTCGGTGAGTTTATGTGAAAGCGTGAACTGAACTCGCGGCGTGATGACGCCGGACTTCGCCTGATATGCGCGCCGTGTTGGCGTGGCAAAGGCGGTCGGTACGTCGTACAAATACGCGTTAAATTTACGATCCCCCACAACGATGCCGGCGCTGGCACCCAACCCCCAGCCGCCGCCGATGTTGCGGTTTTCGTAAGCCAGTCGCGGCTCAAACGCGAACCCACGACTCTTCAGGCCATCTTCGACTTCGAAAACCGCGCGCAACGGAATATCAAGCCGAATCAATGCGCTGGGTGTTGGCTGCGCGAGGTTGAACCGCATACGCGGCCCGAATTCAAATTGAAAGCCAAGATCGGGCATTCCCTTTCGTACCTCTACGTCTTTACTCGATGCGCCCAGCGCGGCGGCAAAGCCGATATCAAACTCAACCGTTTTGGTTTTGATGACGCGCGCACCAACCGTATCGCCATCCGCCCGAAAAATAGGACCGCGGTAGATAAACCACGGCAATGCCAAGCCACGGCTGGTGCGATCGGCTGCGCCGGGATATGCCGGGCTACTGAGGCCAATGCCTGACAATCCCGCCTCCCACAGCGGCCGATTGGTGCCCTCCAAATTGGGTTCGACTTGCGCGTATGCCGTCGTGACGAGTGTGGCGCAGGCAATTGTGACAGGCAAGGCCGCGATCAATCGGGCGCGACTTGGGGATGAGGTCATGACGTGTAATCCATTTTGATGGTTGTTGAAAAGAGAAGCATGTGCTGCAGGGGGAAACCGTCCGCCAGATGCATGTCGATACAACAATCATCTGGCAGCATAGAAATGGTCGGCTAATTCTCAACATCAACCAATTGATTTGCCGACCGGAAACAAGACACCTGGCATGCGCTGAAGTTCATTTCCGCATACAAACCGCCACAAGGTACGGTAGCGCCGGTTCATGATGCGGTATATCACACTGGCCAGGATGCAGATACCGCCCTGGGCGAGGGCTTCAATGGCGGAAGGAACGGCCATCTCGGACCCGCTGGCGTCGATGACAATGTCCTGCGCGTCCGCGCCTCGCGTCACCTCGGCGATAGACGTGGTGTGGATGCAGACGTAACGGATGCCGGCTTCGGCGAGGAGCTTCTCCTTGCGCCCGCCCTGCGGCTCGAGGGAAGCGACGATCACTTCGTAGCCGCGCATGCGAAGGGCCGCCGCCCCCAGAATGCCGACGGGGCCCGCGCCCATCACCAGGGCTTTTTTTGGCTCCCACGAGAAGCGCGATTGGATGCGCATGGCGTGGTCGATGCCTTTTTCGAGGATGGACAGC
>JANOEV010000091.1:0-10460 GCA_031413695.1 Burkholderiales bacterium | reverse complement strand
GCCTATTGCCCGTGGTGTTGCGGCTGCGATAAAATGTGGGCTGCTTTCGGCGGCGGCACAAACATTAATATCCAACTGGTCCGCAACGGTGTTAGTGAGAGAAAATTGTGTCTCATTCGGAGTTTCGCATTGATTCCAAAGGGTTTTTCTGGTTTTCTCGACCGAACCGGTCGTTGACACCGAAAGGCCGATCACTGTGGATGTTGCTCATTGGCGCAAACACATTGGTAATCGCCTGCATGGCATTCTTTATTGGTGCATGGCCGGTATTGCCGTTCGCCGGGCTTGAACTTATGTTGGTTGCGACCGCGTTTTGGGTGATCGGGCTGCACGATGCAGACTACGAGAGTCTTGAAGTGGCCGACGGGATGTTTTTTTGGGAACGCAGTGATGGTAAATCGGTTCGACAAATGCGCGGCAACTTGGCATGGGCACAATTCGAATCTCGCAACGTCGGCAACAAAACGGTGAACATTTTAAAGTATGCAGGCTTGGCGGTTGACGTGGGAACTGGTTTGACTGAGGAAGGTCGTATAATTTTCGCCGAGAAAATCGGAAACCAGATTAGACGCGCCAGGATGGTGCAAGGTCATCTCCCGACGTAACTGGGAACATGTCGGCGCAACGAGATTCCCTGCTTGGCAACAGAAACGCGACAATCAATTGGCGGCCTGGTAAAGAAGGCTTTGCAAAAAATTAGACAGTACCGCAGATAATTTACGAGAAACTAAAATGTTCATGAATGCCAACAGTTTTACCAATGGCCAGCCCAAATCCGGAACGGGCGGTAATCGTTTGCTGGGGGCCGCTGCCGCCATTTTTGCGCTGCTGATCAATCCGCTGACGGCGTTGGCATCATATGACGTCAATATTCCGGAGCCGGCGACATCGATCGCGACCCAAATCTACGGTCTGCACATGTACATTTTGTATTTCTGTGCGGTCATCTTTGTTGTGGTTTTTGCCGCGATGTTTTATTCGATTTTCAAGTTTCGGAAATCGAAAGGCGCCAAGGCGGACGTCAATTTTCATGAAAGCACGTTGATCGAGATAATTTGGACGATCATTCCATTTTTCATATTGCTGTTTATGGCGGTGCCGGCGACCAAATCCGTCCTCGACATGAAAGATACGTCGAATCCGGATATCACCATCAAGGTAACAGGGTATCAATGGGGTTGGCGCTACGATTACGCCGCCGATGACTTTGGCTTTTATTCAACGCTTTCCACGCCGTGGAATCAAATCGGCCAGCCCGGCGAACCGGCAACCGAAAAGAAGGGCGATGATTACCTGCTTGAAGTCGACAATCCGTTGGTGGTGCCGGTTGGCAAACGTGTTCGCGTATTGGTGACCTCCAATGACGTTATCCACGGCTGGTATGTTCCCCAGCTGGGCATCAACCAGTACGGCATCCCGGGCTTTATCAAGGACGTCTGGTTCAAGGCCGACCGGGTCGGCACATTCAAAGGCCAGTGCAGCCAGATTTGTGGCAAGTTGCACGGCTATATGCCGGTGACCGTTGTCGTCAAGTCGGAAGCCGACTATGCGAAGTGGCTCGAAGAATCGAAGACCAAATGGAACCCGAAAAAAAATGAGGCCGTCGTCGCAGCCTCTGCCGACGACTACACCAAGGTTCATACGCTAGCCGAGATGAAAGCCGCAGGAGAAAAAATTTATACCACCAACTGTGTTGCATGCCATCAAGCGAACGGCAAGGGCACCCCACCGGCATTCCCGGCGTTATCGGGCTCCAAGGTCGTACTTGGGCCGGTCGACGGACAGATCAATTTATTGCTGAATGGCAAGGCCAACACCGCCATGGCATCGTTCGCGCGGCTGTCGGATACCGATATTGCGGCGGTCATGACCTACACAAAAAATTCTTGGGATAACAATACCGGCAAGGTTGTTCAACCTGCCGACATCAAGGCCAAACGCAAGGCCTAGCAATAATTTTGGAATATTGAATACCGACTGCCCGTATTGTCGGGCGCCGAACCGGAAATAGATTTAGGAGAGCAACATGGCATCAGCAACCACCCACGATCACGGCCACGCCGGTCACGATTCTCACGATCATCACGGCCCGGGTCCGTGGACAAGAATTTTTACCACGACCAATCATAAAGACATCGGATCGATGTACCTGTGGTTTTCGCTGGTGATGTTTTTTGTCGGCGGTGCGATGGCGCTGCTGATCCGCGCCGAGTTGTTTCAGCCGGGGCTGCAAGTTGTCCAGCCGGAGTTTTTTAATTCGCTGACGACCGTCCATGCGTTGGTGATGATTTTTGGTGCGGTAATGCCGGCCTTTGTCGGTTTTGCGAATTGGTTGATCCCATTGCAAATCGGCACCGCAGACATGGCGTTTCCGCGCATGAATAACTGGTCGTTTTGGCTGATGATCCCGGCGACGGCATTGCTGATGGCGTCGTTTTTTGTCCCGGGTGGTGCGGCAGCGTCTGGCTGGACGCTATATCCGCCGTTGGTCACACAGGGTGGCATTGGCGTTGACATGACAATTTTGGCGATCCATATTCTTGGCGCGTCATCGATTATGGGTTCCATCAACATCATCACCACAATTCTGAACTTGCGCGCGCCCGGGATGACCCTGATGCGTATGCCGATGTTTGTCTGGACCTGGCTGATTACCGCCTACCTCATCATCGCCGTAATGCCGGTTCTGGCGGGCTGTATCACCATGCTGCTGACGGATCGTCATTTCGGTACGTCATTCTTTAATGCAGCAGGTGGCGGCGACCCGACGATGTTCATGCACATCTTTTGGTTTTTTGGCCACCCCGAGGTTTATATCCTGATCCTGCCGGCGTTCGGCATCATGTCGCAAATCATTCCGACGTTTGCGCGCAAGCCTTTGTTTGGTTACGCCTCCATGGTTTATGCCACGGCCTCAATTGCAATTTTGTCGTTTATTGTCTGGGGACATCACATGTTCACCGTCGGCATGCCGGCGGCGGGCCAATTGTTCTTCATGTATGCAACCATGCTTATTGCCGTTCCAACCGGCGTGAAGATTTTTAACTGGATAGCCACCATGTGGCGCGGTTCCATTTCGTTTGAAACGCCAATGTTGTTTGCCATCGGTTTCCTGTGCATGTTTACCCTCGGCGGCTTTTCCGGCCTGGTATTGGCAATTGTCCCGGTCGACATCACCCTGCATAACACCTACTACGTGGTGGCGCACTTTCACTACGTGTTGTTCCCGGGTGCGATTTGGGCATTGATGGCCGGCGTTTATTTTTGGCTGCCCAAGTGGACCGGTCGCATGTACAACGAATCGCTCGGCAAATGGCATTTCTGGCTGTCGGCAGTTTCGTTTAACGTTACCTTCTTTCCGCAGCATTTCCTCGGGTTGGCCGGCATGCCGCGCCGCATTCCCGACTACGCAATGCAGTTTTCCGAATGGAATCAGATTTCAACCATCGGTGCGTTTGCGCTGGGAATCAGCCAACTGTTGTTTGTCTATAACGTTGTTGCAACCATTCGCTCGGGCAAGAAGGCTGAGCAAAAACAATGGGATTCGGCTGATTCACTCGAGTGGACGCATTTGCCATCGCCCGTCCCGTATCACACGTTTGAAACGCCGCCAGATCTGCGCACGGCAAAACCGGCAGGTCATTGAGCAGGATGATGGCTGATAAAACGACAGCGCCGGTTGTTGCAACCAATGCCAGAGCAAAGCTGGTTACGTTGGCGGCGTTGGTTGCTTTCGTGATTGTGGTATTTACATTAACAATCCTGAAGTTTGCAAAGGTCTGGTAATGGCCACACCAGATCAATCTGTCACGATTCAGGAAGATGACTTCCCCAGTGCGATTGAGCGCAGTGAAGCCAATCGGGTCACGCTCGGCAAGTTGTTGATGATTGTGGTTCTGATGCTGGTTTTTTGTGCGTCGATGGTGCCGATTTACCGGCAAATTTGTGAGGTTCTTGGTATTACCGCGACACGCGCCATTGTGCAAAATACCCAAATTGATTTGTCGCGGCTGGTGAAGGTTGATTTTGACGCAGGCGTTAATCGCAATTTTGCATGGACATTTCAGGCGGTTGAAAAACATGTGGATGTGCATCCCGGCGCCATTGTCACAATCAACTACCGTGTCACAAATACCATGCCTTACGCGACCACCGGCCGTGCTTCGCCAAGTTATGCCCCTGCGGAAGGCGGCATATATTTCAACAAGATTGAGTGTTTTTGTTTTTCGAACCAAACCTTGCAGGCTGGTGAAACGCGTGACATGCCGGTGACCTTTTTTATCGATCCAAAATTGCCTGCGACCATTGGCTCGATCATCTTGTCGTACACATTTCACGACGTCACCAACGAGGTACGTAAATCGTAACCTTGACGACAATGTGGGCAACAATCAAAGCGGTTTTGTGGGGATTTTTTGGCATTCGCAGCAATAGTGGCTACGACCAGGATCGCAAGCAATTGAAGGTGCAACATGTGATATTGGTTGGAATCGGATGCGCATTTTGTTTCGTGTTGACGCTGGCGGTGTTGGTAAACGTGATCACGGCAAAGTGAGTACCGGCTGGCAACAAATGACCGGTAATTTGAGACTTGGGAGAGACTTGTGAGTACAGAAAATACGGCAACTGGTGGTTACTATTTTGCGCCACCATCAATATGGCCGGTGGTCGGGTCGACGGCACTATTGTTTCTGGGTGCCGGTACGGCCATGTGGATGAACCAGATCCAGCCGTGGGGCGGCGTCTGTCAGGTGATCGGCTTTGCGATCCTGCTGTATATGTTATTTGGCTGGTTCGGCACGGTTATCCGCGAGAGTGAGTCCGGACTCTATAACAGTCAGGTGGACCTGTCATTCCGTTGGAGCATGGGCTGGTTCATCTTTTCCGAGGTGATGTTCTTCGCCGCATTTTTTGGTGCTCTCTATTACGCCCGGGTGTTCTCTATCCCATGGCTTGGTGACTTTGAGAACGCGTTTTTGTGGCAGGGATACGACGCCAAATGGCCGACGCTTGGCCCGTATTTTGAACAAAATCCCGCTTTGGTATTCCAGACCATGGGTGCTTGGGGCATTCCGGCGCTGAATACCGCCTTGTTACTGGCATCAGGCGTCACCGTCACCTACGCACATCATGCATTGATCGCCAACAACCGTAGCGGTCTGATCTGGGGACTGGTCGCGACCATCGCGCTTGGCGTGGTATTTCTGGGGTTCCAGATTTATGAGTATGTGCATGCCTATACCGACCTCAACCTGAAATTGTCGTCAGGCGTATTTGGTTCAACCTTCTTTTTGCTGACCGGATTCCACGGCTTTCACGTGACGCTGGGCGTGATTATGCTGACGGTGATCTTATTCCGTTGCATGAAAGGGCATTTCAAGCCCGACAGCCATTTTGGCTTTGAGGCTGTTGCGTGGTACTGGCACTTTGTCGACGTGGTTTGGCTCGGACTGTTTATATTCGTTTACGTTTTGGTCTAACGCCCGCCAACAATGAAAAAGGCCGCCTTGGAAACATCGGCGGCCTTTTTCTTGGTGGAATGATCTGCGTCAACCGGTTGGCAGGTAGTCCCTTGTCAAACCCGAGGAAACCAGCCAAACACAAATCCACCGATCGCGACCAGGAAAGCAATGATTGAAAAAGCGACGCGGAATTTGAGCGCGTTGACCATTCGATTCGGGTGGCCCTTGTTTTTGTACATGAAATAGAGACCGACAAAAAGGCTGATAACGACCAACAGCAACAGAGCGACCAATACATACTTCATCACCGACACCTTTATATTTTTTTAGAAGATACGCAATTTATCTGCGCAACCGCTGTCCTAAACATGACTGACTATTGTATCGAACAACCATCGTTGTTTGTTCCTTTGGCGGCTTATTCAGTCGGCGAAACAACTGGCACGCAACGGCGTGTCGATATCTGCCCCAACGATCACACGTATATCAGATGCCTTTGGCTCCCATCGATTCCCGCTTCCCGCGTATTCAATTCACACCCCGCCTGATTCCGACGCTGGCGGCATTGATTGCGCTCGGGTTGACCTTGTATCTTGGCAACTGGCAGCAGGGTCGGGCAAACGAGAAGCGTGGACTGCAGGCACAGTATGACGCGCATATGAATTTACCGCCTTTGTCGCTCAATAGCGTGACTGGGGCTGTGACCGGGGCGCTATATCGCCGGGCGCAGGTGGTCGGTGAATATGATCCGGCGGGGCAGTTGTTTGTCGATAACAAGTTTGAAGGCATGACCGTTGGTTATCACGTGTTCACGCCGATGAAAATTGCCGACACAACCCGGTTCGTATTGGTGAACCGCGGCTTTGTCGGTCGCGGCACGTCTTACCCAACACCGCCAGCGGTGCCGGTCCCACCCGGAGCAGTCGATGTGACGGGTATGTTGGTCAGTCCGACAAAAAAATTTCTCGAGTTGGGCGCCACCCATGCTCCGGACAGTGGGTTTAACCCGTCGTTAGCGGCGATTCCAGCTGGCGCGATTCAGGGTAGTGTGTGGCAGAACATCACGGTCGAACGTTATCGCGCACAAACCAACCGAGATGTCCTGCCGTTTGTGTTGTTGGCGAGTCCGACAGATCCCGGATTAACGGCACAGGTTGAACGGCCGGACGCCCGCGTCGAAAAACACGTTGAATACATGTTGACCTGGTATTCGTTGGCGGCAACGGTGGTCGTTCTGTGGCTGTCATTGAATCTAAAGTTCGGCAAACCAACAATTTAACAATCTTTCAGATGATGAAATTTCGTATGACTCTTTCCCCGCGCACCAAGTTTGTCCTGATGTTCATCCTGTTTTCGCTGCCCATAACCGGCTCGTATCTGATGTTCTTCTTCTGGAAGCCGACCGCCACCAATAATTTTGGCGAGTTGATTGCGCCGGTCGTTGCAATGCCGGCGGAAAAATTTTTATCGATCGATGGCCGGGACGCGCCGGCCGGGGCGAACGAAAATGCGATGCGCGGAAAATGGTTGATTGTCACCAGGGACGGCGGCGCATGTGACGCAACCTGTGGCAAAAAACTCTATACGATGCGTCAGGCACGACTAATGTTGAGCAAAGATCTTGATCGTGTTGCCCGCGTGTTGTTGTTGGATGACGGTGTCGTGCCAACGCCGCAGTTGCAGCAGGATTTTGCCGGAACCGCATTTGTCAATGCGAAGGATTCGGCGTGGCTGACCCGGCTGCCACGCGAGCCCAATGACGCGAGCAACGGACGCGGTTATATCTACGCGGTCGACCCGATGGGAAATCTTTTTATGCGCTACAAGGCTGATGAAGACATCAAGGAACTCGCGGCAGATTTCAGGCGGGTGTTGAAGGCTTCCCAGTTGGGCAAAGACTTTGAAGGCAAATAACGGATGAAAATGAGTGCGATCGAACACGGCGTCATCGGGTTGATCACCCTGGCGATTATTGCCGGCGCATATCTATGGGTTCGTCGCGACCAGATTCGTTATCGACGCCTGATTGCAATCACCACTGTCACCACATTTATCCTGATCATACTTGGTGCGTTTGTGCGCCTGTCAGATGCCGGGTTGGGCTGCCCGGATTGGCCGGGTTGTTATGGCAATTTGACACCGCATCATTCGGTTGAAGAAATTCGTGCCGCCGAAGCCGTTCAGCCGGGCGGATCCGTGACGATGGAAAAGGCATGGAAGGAAATGGTGCATCGATATCTGGCGATGGTGGTTGGTGCGATGATTGCCGCGATCCTACTCGCCGCCTGGGTAAACCGACGTAACTTTGCGCAGAGCCCGATGCTGCCGTCTGTCATCGCCGGTGCCGTGATCTTTCAGGCAGCGCTCGGCGCCTGGACGGTGACAATGTTATTGAAACCGGCAATCGTCACATCGCACCTGCTGGGCGGCGTGACGATCCTCGCCTTACTGGCTTGGTTGCTAGCTCGCCAGCCAGAACAGGGAAAGTTCGGCGCGCGTATAATTGTGCCTGCCAGTTTGCGTATTTTTGCGCTTGTTGCGACAGTGGTGTTGTTTGCCCAGATTGTGCTTGGCGGCTGGGTCAGTACAAATTATGCGGCACTCGCCTGTACCGACTTGCCAAAATGTCACGGGCAGTGGATGCCCAATATGGATTTCGCAAATGCTTTTCATGTGATCCGTCCGCTGGGGATCGGGCCGGATGGTGAGTTGCTGACAATCGAGGCTTTGCGGGCAATTCACTGGATACACCGGCTAGGGGCAATCATCGTTGTATTCGTTGTCGGGGCGTTTGCCTGGCGCTTGATGAAAACACAGGAAGGTTTCAAAGCGGGCAGGATGTTGGCAGTATTGCTTGCCGTACAAGTATTGCTGGGGCTGTCAAATGTCTGGTTTAGTCTGCCGATTGCGGTGGCGGTCGGACACAACGGGGTGGCGGCATTGCTGCTTGCGCTGATGGCAGTGATTGTTTACCGTTTGAATAAAGCATAAGACGCCGTGGTTGAAAACCTCATTACATATCAGCAGCCAAACGTTCTAGCGCAATTTTTGGTACTCACCAAACCGCGGGTCAACGCGCTGATTGTTTTTACCGCCATTATCGGGATGATGTTGGCGTACCCGGTTGGCTACGCATGGGATTTGCCGTTGATGTTGACTGCAACCGTAGGCATTTGGCTGGTCGCAGGTGCCGCCGCCGCATTTAATTGTCTGGTCGAACAAGCCATTGACCGCAACATGGCGCGGACCCGTGCACGTCCGACCGTCGCCGGCACCATTACAACCTGGCAGATTGTGTTGCTGACCGGCGTGGTTGGCGCGATCGGTCTGTTAGTACTCTATCGCTACGTAAACCCGTTGACCATGTGGTTAACGTTGGCCACATTTGTCGGCTACGCCGTCATCTATACCGTGATTCTGAAGCCGGCCACACCGCAGAATATTGTCATCGGCGGGGCGTCGGGGGCAATGCCGCCAATATTGGGCTGGGCTGCTGTCGCGGGTGCGGTCGATCCCAATGCATTGCTACTGTTTCTGATTATATTTGCCTGGACACCGCCGCACTTTTGGGCGTTGGCGCTGTATCGGAAAAACGAGTATGCCAAAGCCGGCGTGCCGATGCTGCCTGTCACACACGGTGACCAATTCACCAAACTGCATTTGTTGTTGTATACCTTCATGCTCGCTGCTGCAACTTTGCTGCCTTTTGCCGTTGGTATGGCAACGTGGTTCTATCTGTTGTGCGCGTTGATTCTCAACGGCGTCTTCATCCACTTTGCGATCAAGTTGTATCGCTCCTATACCGACGCGCTGGCGAAGCGCACCTTTAATTTTTCCATTCTCTATCTTTCGTTGTTGTTTGCGGCATTGCTAATCGATCATTACGCGCCATTAATCGGCCGTTGGTTCTGATATGCGTTTTTTAAACGTGGCGTGCGCCTCGCTCATGTTGATGTTGATGATGATGGGTTGCGATGCTGCAAAACAACCATTTAACAGCGTCGACATTACCGGTATTCAAGGCTACGGTAGTGATTTTCGATTAACCGACCATACCGGGAAGCCGCGCACGATGGCAGATTTTCGCGGTAAGGTCGTCGCCATTTTTTTTGGGTTCACGTTTTGTCCGGACGTCTGCCCGACCACACTTTCCGACATGCGCCAGGTGATGCAACAACTCGGTCCGCAAAGTGAAAAGTTGCAAGTTTTGTTTGTAACGGTTGACCCCAAGCGCGATACGGCCGAGGTGCTCGGAAAATATGTGCCATCATTCAATCCGTCTTTTCTCGGCCTTTATGGTGATGATGCGGCCACGGCAAAGGCGACAAAAGATTTTAAAATTGTCGCGCGGGTGGTCGATGGCAAGACAGCCGATTCCTATTCAGTCGATCATACCGCCGGCATGCTGATTTTTGACGGACAGGGCCGCTTGCGATTGATGTCGCCGTATGGGTTGGGCGTCGATAAAATCACGGCCGACATCAGGCGACTGATGTAATTTTTCAAGGGAAATAAAAAATGACGATTCAACGCCTGCACGTCGGCAAACGCCTTTCTGAAGCGGCAATCCACAACAACACCATTTATCTGGCCGGACAGGTCGCCGACGACAACACACAAGACATTGGCGGCCAAACCAGACAGGTGTTGGCTGCCATCGATAAGTTGCTTGCCGAGGCCGGCAGCGATAAAACCAAACTCCTTCAGGTCACAATTTTTATTGCTGATATGAAGGATTTTCCCGGTATGAACGCGGTGTGGGATGGATGGGTGGCGCCGGGCGCCACCCCGCCGCGCGCGACGGTTGAAGCCAAATTAGCCAAGCCTGAGTGGCGGGTAGAGATGGTGGTGGTCGCGGCAATAGTCGGGAACTAGCGCAGGCGTCTTTCGGCCGCATTGACCGCGGTGGGAGCAGGCAAAAAAAGGGCACCGAAGGTGCCCTTTTTTTATCATGCCTTCACTGTTCGGCGCGATCACGCTGCGGCGTAATCCGTCAAC
>JANOEV010000090.1:0-2456 GCA_031413695.1 Burkholderiales bacterium | reverse complement strand
AGACCAGCGTGCCAATGTCCGACGGCGGCTTGATGCCGAGATAACCGAGGACGAAGAAGTTGACGACGAACACGCCATACAGCACGCGAACCCAACTCGGTCTGTAGCGGATGGACTTGACCGGCGAACGGTCCAGCCAAGGCAGCGGGAACAGCACCAGCACTGCTGCACCCATCACGACCACACCCCAGAACTTGGCATCGAAGACCTTCAACGCCACCACACCAACGGCGGCCACGACCAGCACAGCCAGCTTCCACTTGCCAGCCAGTCCGCCTTTGAGCACCGCCAGCACCGCTGCCAGCGCGAGCAACACGGCGAATACGTTCACCATGGGGTCAGTCACCGCGCGAAGCATCGAATAGTAGGGCGTGAAGTACCACACCGGCGCAATGTGCAGCGGCGTCTTCAGCGGGTCGGCCGGGATGAAGTTGTTGAACTCGAGAAAATAACCGCCGCCCTCGGGCATGAAGAACACGACTGCGGTGAAGAGCATCAGGAAGACACTCACGCCCAAGATGTCGTGCACCGTGTAGTAGGGGTGAAAGGGAATGCCGTCGAGCGGAATGCCGGTCTTGGGGTCTTTCTTGGCCTTGATCTCGACGCCGTCGGGGTTGTTGGAACCCACCTCGTGCAGCGCAATGATGTGAGCCACCACCAGCCCCAGCAACACGAGCGGCACGGCGATGACGTGGAAGCTGAAGAACCGGTTCAGTGTCGCGTCGCCCACCACGTAGTCGCCGCGGATCAGCAGGGCCAGGTCAGCGCCGACAAACGGGATCGCCGCAAACAGGTTGATGATGACCTGGGCACCCCAGTAGCTCATCTGGCCCCAGGGCAGCAGATAACCCATGAAGGCCTCGCCCATCAAGACCAGAAAGATGGCCACGCCGAAGATCCAGACCAGTTCGCGCGGCTTGCGGTAGCTGCCGTAAATCAGGCCACGGAACATGTGCAGATAGACGATGACGAAGAAGGCACTGGCACCCGTCGAGTGCATGTAGCGCACCAGCCAGCCCCAGGGCACGTCGCGCATGATGTACTCGACCGACTCGAAGGCCTTGGCTGCGTCGGGCTTGTAGTGCATCGTCAGGAAGATGCCTGTGACGATCTGGAGTACCAGCACCAGGATCGCCAGCGCCCCGAACACGTACCAGATGTTCTGCGCCTTCGGCGCGTAGTACTCCGACATGTGGACGCGGTAGGCGTCAAACGCCGTCGGGAAGCGGTTCTGCGTCCAGAGCGTCAGCTTGTCGGCAATCGATGCCCCTGCTGGCGCCACCTTGAATTCAGCCATGTTGTGTTGCCTCGGCAATCGTTGGGGGTCAGGCCTTGCTGTCTTCGCCAATCAGCAAAGTGCTGTCGCTCAAGTACATGTGGGGCGGTACCTCGAGGTTGTCTGGCGCAGGTACGTTCTTATAGACGCGGCCCGCAAGGTCAAAGGTCGAGCCATGGCAGGGGCAGAAGAAGCCGCCTTGCCAGTCAGCCGGCAGCGAAGGTTGCGCACCCGCCTCCAGTTTGGCCGACGGCGAACAACCCAAATGGGAGCAAATACCCACCGCCACCAAAATTTCCGGCTTGCGCGAACGGTGCTCGTTGCGCGCGTACTCGGGCGTCAACTCACCGGGGTTGCGTAGCGACTTCGGGTCGGCCACCTTGGCTTCCGTCGTCTTCAGCGAAGCCACCTGCTCGGGCGTGCGCTTGAGGATCCAGACGGGTTTGCCACGCCACTCGACGGTTTGCATCTCCCCTGGACGCAAGGCGCTGATGTCAACCTCGACGGCCGCACCGGCTGCCTTGGCGCGCTCCGACGGCGCGAAGGTAGAGACGAAAGGGACAGCAGTGGCCACGGTACCGATGGCACCGGCGCCACAAGCGATGCCGATCCACGTCCGACGGCCAGAATCGACGGCGTCATTACTCATTCATTTCCTCGCAGGGAACACGATAGTCATAGAAACAGCCTCGAATTCTAGCGGAGACACTTGTATCGGCCGCCCAGGATTGACACTGGCCGCGACTGCGCAATACTCGCCGCCCCGGCAGCTGTCCTGCCCCCGCCTGCCACTGGTTACACCTCACTGGAGAATGCAAAGATGAGCATCAGCAGCGAATTCAAAGAATTTGCCATGAAGGGCAATGTGGTCGATCTGGCCGTCGGCGTGATCATCGGGGCGGCGTTCGGCAAGATTGTCGATTCGATCGTCAAGGACTTGATCATGCCCTTGGTCGGCAAGGTCTTCGGTGGCCTGGACTTCTCGAACTACTTTGTCCAGCTCGGCAACCTGCCTGCCGACTACAAGGGCGCGATGACTTATGAAGCCCTGAGCAAGGCCGGCGTACCGCTGTTTGCCTACGGCAACTTCATCACCGTGGCCATCAACTTCATCATCCTGGCCTTCATCATCTTCATGATGGTCAAGCAGATCAACCGCATGAAGGCCGAGGCCCCGCCA
>JANOEV010000089.1:0-4461 GCA_031413695.1 Burkholderiales bacterium | reverse complement strand
CCACGGTGAAGGCGGTGCCAAGCCAATCCTGCCCGAGTACCCGGTATTGGCCGGACAACACGAAGACTATCTGGTGGCAGCACTCTCGCAATACAAATCCGGCAAACGCCAAAACGCAATCATGAAAGGTTTCTCTGCCGCGTTGTCGGCACAAGACATACGTGATCTGGCCGCATATTTTGCGAAAGAAAAGTCGGACCTGAAATCGAAGTATTGATTGATTAAGTTTGTGAAATTAAAAACCCGCCTGATGGCGGGTTTTTAATTGGTCCAAACGCATCGTCATCAAACGAGTGAGCGATCCTGGACTGACGACTATTTCTTGTTGAGACAAGAAAAATAAATCGCAGGATCAGGCGCGGTATGGTGGCGTTGTGCGTGCCAGATCATTTCGCCCAGGCAATCCATCATGGCGTGTTCGGCGTCGAGTGGGGAGCCGAGTTTTTCACTTAGCCGCAGGTGCTGCGCACGCACGCCGGGTGGCTGGTCGATTGAAATTTGTTCGCGAATCGACAGGTGCATCGATAGATGCAAAAACGGGTTAGTGGCGCCGGCTTCGGGGGCGTAGTCACGATCCACATATTTGTCGCGGTTTTCCAGCACGTCGTGGTATTCCGGGTGTGCGGCGATGAGCTCAACGGCGATGGCTTCGAGCGCCGTTAATGGATCGGTGACGTCGCCGGTACGGTATTTGCGCCATGCGTCGAACAAAAAATCGCGCGCCTGATCGCGGCTGGGGTTAAACATGAATGCTCCACATTATTCGACAAAGTCCTGTTTTTTCTTGAAGCCACACAGATCAAACACCGGGCACTGTCCGCATTTGGGTTTGCGGGCAACACAGGTGTAACGGCCGTGCAAGATCAACCAATGATGCGCGTGTTGCATAAATTCAGCCGGCACCACCTTCAATAATTTCATTTCCACCGCAACCACATCCTTGCCGGGTGCCATACCCATACGATTGCCGATACGAAAGATATGTGTATCAACCGCCATGGTGGGTTGACCAAACGCGATATTGAGCACCACGTTGGCGGTCTTGCGGCCGACGCCGGGTAACGCTTCGAGTGCCTCGCGTGAGTCTGGTACTTCGCCGCCGTGTTGATCAATCAATATCTGACACGTGGCAATGACGTTTTTGGCTTTATTGCGGTACAGGCCGATGGTTTGAATATAGGTGATGAGATTTTCCTCGCCGAGCTTGAGGATTTTTTTCGGGGTATTGGCTTTGGGAAATAATTTTGCCGTGGCGACGTTGACACTTTTATCCGTGGCTTGTGCCGACAAAATCACGGCGATCAACAACTCAAACGGCGTCGCATATTCCAGATCGGATTTTGGATGCGGATTAATTTCCTGCAGGCGGCGAAAAAATTCATGCCGCGCATCCGGCTTCATCACGTACGCTTCAGCCATGATCGGTGGCCTTGTCTGTTGATGACAACCTCGCCATCTGCTCTTTGGCATTGAGCATTGCCTCGCGTTCGCTGATGTCACGCGCGAGCCGGAAATTGTGAAAATTAAAACGGTCTCGCGCCTCATTTGCGGCAAACATCGCCGGGAAGTTTGTGTCTTCAACCATCGTAATACAATCGACCGGGCAGGCGGGAATACACAATTCACACGCGGTACAAAATTGCGGCAACACGGTATGCATGAATTTATTGGCACCGATGATGGCGTCCGTCGGGCAGGGCTTCAAACATTTGGCGCAGCCAATACACGCCGCTTCATCGATCAGCGCCACACGGTGCGGCATGTGTACACCACACTCAAGGTCAAGCGGTATCAGCGGTTGATCGAGCAGTGCCGCCAACTTGGCGATGCCGTCGTCGCCGCCCGGCGGGCAACGATTAATCGGCGCACCGTCATTTGCAATCGCCTCGGCATAGGGCATACACCCTTGATAGCCGCATTTGGTGCATTGGGTCTGGGGTAGCAGGGCGTCGATTTGTTGGGCAAGGGTCAGCATGTGAATAACAATGCCTCAACGTCAATGGATGTTCGCCCAAGCTGCTTCGCCACGGCGGGATTGGTCAATTGACCGCCGTATAGCTGCACGCCTTTGAGCAAACCGGTATCGTTTAGCAGTGCAGTCTTAAAGCCGTCACGCGCAAGGCTGGCCACATAGGCGGCAATCGAACTTGAAATCGCCTGACTCGCCGAACGCGGCACGGCCGAAGGCATATTCGCCACACAATAGTGGATGACCCCTTCGTCAATATAGGTCGGTGCCGAATGGGTGGTCTCGCGTGAGGTTTCGCTGAAGCCGCCACCGTCGATGCCAATATCAATCAACACAGCGCCTGAACCCATGCTGCGGACGTCGGCTCGGGTCAAACATTTGGCACCGCCTTGTTGATTGATTGCACCGATCACCACATCGGCCCCGGCGACGGCATTTTTCTTGGCGTCGTCAGAAATAGCCGCAACCCGCGCGCTCGGGCCGAGCAATGCCGCCAAATTGTCCAGCCTCGCACCCGGGCGCGAAAGCACGGTGACGCGGGCGCCCATTTGTTGCGCCAACACCCCCGCTGCCACGCCCGCCTCGCCGGCCCCAACAATCATCACACGCGCATCGCGCAGCAACACACCGCGACCACCGTGGTTGGCCATCAACCAATGCGCGGAAATCGGGATGGCGAGTTGACCGGCGATGGTCGACATCGGGGCAAGAATGGGGCGTTTTCCGTTTGTATCTTGCACGGCTTCAAACGCAATCGCCGACACACGGCGTTCGATTAACGCCGCCGCCACATCGCGATTGGTGTGTAAAAGTAAAAAACAAAACAACATTGAATCCGGCCGGATCAGTGCCACTTCATCAGGCTGAATTTCTTTGACCTTGACGACGAGATCAGCGTTGTATGCCTGGGTGGCTGTGGTGACAATTACTGCGCCGACAGCCTGATAGTCGCTGTCCAAAAAGCCGCTCGCCGCGCCCGCGCCGGTCTCGATGCAAACACGGTTGCCGTTGGCAACCAGCATGGCGACCGCATCCGGCAGCAACGCCACACGCCGTTCGCCGTCCTTTATTTCTTTGGGAATGCCAATGATCACGCTATGACCACGATATCACCGCGTCGGCCGGCTAACGGTACGCCGCACACAAAAACCACCGTCATCCCAGCGAAGGCTGGGATCCAGTCCGCTCGTACTGTCATCCCCTCGCAGGTTGTGATCCGGCCCACACAGCCCGTCATCCCAGCGAAGGCTGGGATCCAGTCCGCTCGTACCGTCATCCCCTCGCAGGTTGTGATCCGGCCCATACAGCCCGTCATCCCAGCGCAGGCTGGGATCCAGCCCATCCACCATCAAGCAAGTAGGCGAGCGCACCAGCCTACCCAATCGCATTTGCACAATCGCTGATCAGTGCCGGGCCTTGATAAATAAAGCCGGTATAAAGCTGCACCAGTGACGCACCGGCATTCATTTTTAGCTTGGCATCCTCCGCTGACATGATGCCGCCGACACCGATGACCGGGATATTGCCCTTGAGCGCCTTCACCATCTGGCGCAACACTTCGGTCGATGGCGAAAATATCGGTTTGCCCGACAGCCCGCCGGCTTCTGCCGCATGGCGGTGGCCCATCACCGCATCACGCGAGATGGTGGTGTTGGTGGCAACCGCACCCTCAAAACCATATTGCAACAACAGCGCGGCGATATCCTTGATGGCGGCTTGATCGAGGTCCGGCGCAATCTTGAGCAACATCGGCACGGTCTTTTTGTGTTTTTTGGCGAGTGTGGTTTGCTCGGCCTTTAATGTGGAAAGTAATTTTTCCAGTGCGGCCGTGGCTTGTAAATCACGCAGCCCCTTGGTGTTGGGCGACGAAATATTCACCGTGACATAACTGGCGTGGGGATACACACCCCGCAGGCAGGTGACGTAATCATCCACTGCTTTTTCATTCGGCGTATCAAAATTTTTGCCGATATTGAGACCCAACACACCGCGATACTTCGCGCGTTTCACGTTCGCTAAAAATTGATCCAGCCCGCCATTGTTGAAGCCGAGCCGGTTGATCAGCGCCTCGTGTTCAGGCAGCCGGAACATGCGCGGCTTCGGGTTACCCGGTTGCGCGCGCGGCGTCACTGTGCCGACTTCAATAAAGCCAAAACCCATCGCCGCGAGGGCATCGATGTACTCACCGTTATTGTCCAGCCCGGCGGCAAGACCCACTGCATTGTCAAATGAAAGTCCAAGCAGGGAGAGCGGTTTCAGCACCTTTTGCCCGAAAAGACCCGCCAGATGGACTCTTTCTAATTTCTTTAAGCTGCCGAGCGACAGGTCGTGCGCGACCTCGGGGTCAAGTTTGAACAGTGCATGGCGCGCCAGCGGATAAAGACGGCTGGTGAACAGGGAGAAAGGAAGTGACACAGGCGGCTTCTGGATGAGGTGCGGCAGTTGGTTGGCAAAAATACCGACCAATTTTAACGTACTGCCGCAGCGTGACC
>JANOEV010000088.1:0-6239 GCA_031413695.1 Burkholderiales bacterium | reverse complement strand
CCACCAAAACCGGATGCCGAGCCGGCGTGATTCGGCGTACATAAACGGCCAGAACACCAAACACGCAATACTAAAATCGACCAGTGTCGCCGCCGCAATCGGGCTGCCCCAAGCGAGCGACAGCGCCCCGGATGTGCCGGGTACGTAGGCGAGATAACCAAAGTAGGTTGCATACGGTGCAATGGCACCGATGACGCTGGCGATAAAATAAAAAACCTTCACGGCGGGTTTCGTTTGAATTTCATCTCAACCGCGTCAGGGTGGCGCTAGACCTGTTCCCACGGTAGTCCGGCTTTGCGCCAGCCGCCAATATTGCCGCGTTGATGGTGGTCGTCCAGATCGCCCTCGAACCCTTCGAGCACGTTATAGACTTTTGAAAAGCCGGCCGCCTCAAGCGCCAACCCTGCGTCAACGCTGCGATTGCCGGAACGGCACACCAGCACCACCGGTCGATGGGTCGAGTGCCCGCAGGCCTTCTTAACCTGGCCGACAAAATGTGGATTGATGTCCCAGTCGGGGCCGTCGTTCCAGGGAATCAACATCGCACCGACAGGATGGCCGACAAACAAAAACTCCATTTCGCTGCGGCAATCGACAAATACGGCGGTCGGGTCCTTGGCGAGGAACGTAAACGCGTCTTTCGGTTTTAGATGATCCATGGCGGCTCCTTGATCAACGATTATAGCGACCACGCCCTGCGGACACCGTGGCGAGGTGTCATAATTGTTTATCCAAAATGACCGCGAGCCGGCAATGAACGCACCAGACCCGATTGTTGCAAATGGCGTCCCGAACACGGCGGCAACGGCGCGTGACGCCGCGATTGCAACCCATGCGGAACGACTCGACGGGCAGGTAATTGCCTGGCGGCGCGATTTGCACGCCAATCCGGAATTGGGCAACCGCGAATTTCGCACCGCCAGCGTGGTGGCCGCGCATTTGCGAAAGTTGGGTTTTGACGACGTCAAAGAGCAGGTTGCCTACACCGGTGTTGTGGGTGTCTTGAAAGGTTCAAAGCCGGGCGCTTGTGTTGCGCTGCGTGCGGATATGGACGGTCTGCCGGTGATCGAAGAGACCGATGTGCCTTTCAAGAGTACCGTCACCTCGGAATGGAATGGTGCCAAGTGCGGGGTGATGCATGCCTGCGGTCACGATACCCACGTGGCGATTTTGATGGGCGTTGCGGAAATATTGTCGGCGATGCGCCATGAAATCGCCGGCACCATTAAATTCATTTTCCAGCCTGCCGAAGAAATGCCACCGATTGGCGAAGAGGGCGGTGCGAAGCTGATGATCGAGCAGGGCTGTCTGGATGGCCCGAAAGTGGATGCCATTTTTGGTCTGCACATCACCTCAAAGTTGCACGCCGGCAAAATTGGCTATCGCCCGGGTCCGTTTATGGCAAGCGCCGACCAGTTCCGTATTTTCATTCGCGGCAATCAAACCCACGGCGCGCAACCCTGGAGCGGTATTGACCCGATTGTGGTCGGCTCACAGGTGGTGCTTGGGCTGCAGACCATCGTCTCGCGCAAAATGAATCTGACCGAAGAGCCGTCGGTTGTCACTGTCGGTAGTTTTCAGGCGGGCAATCGTTCCAACATCATCCCTGATGAGGCGAAGATGGAGGGCACGATCCGCGCCTTTGATGAGCAGCATCGTACCGACATTCACGCGTTTGTCGAAAAAATTTCCACCATGATTGCCGAAGCCGGCGGTGCCAAGGCGCACGTGCATATTTACCGCGGTTACCCCGTCACGGTGAACGACGTGGCATTGACGGATTGGTCTGTCTCGTCGCTGAGGCGGGCTGCCGGCGACGCCAATGTCGGCATCTGCCCGAAGAGTTGCGGCGCCGAGGACTTTTCATTTTTCCAGCAGCAAGTGCCCGGCTTCTTTTTTAATATCGGCTGCACACCGCCCGACCAGGTTTGCAAATATGCGCCGTCAAATCACAGTCCGCGCTTTTTTGTCGACGAAAGTGGTCTCAAGGTCGGCGTCAAGGCGCTGACAACACTGGCGCTTGATTGGCTGGATGCGAATGCAAGCAAGACACCGTGAGTTATCTCGGTTGTTTTGATCTGTTCAAAATTGGTATCGGCCCGTCGAGTTCACACACGGTGGGGCCAATGCGTGCGGCACGCCGTTTTTTGGTTGAACTTGCGGCGGCAGACTTTGACCGGGTCGCCAAAGTCGAGGTCGAATTATTTGGCTCGCTTGCCCACACCGGCAAGGGGCACGCCACCGATACGGCGATTGTATTGGGCCTCGCCGGAAAAGTGCCGGAGGATGTGGACACCGCAAACCTCGGCAACTTTATCGCCGGCGTTACCAAAGCGGGGCGGTTGCAACTGCTGGGCACGCGTGAAATCGGCTTTTCGCCGCTGACCCATATTCGCTTCAATTTGCGCGATCTGTTGCCGGTCCACTCCAACGGCATGATGTTTCGTGCCCACGACGGCAGCAGTTTGATTGCCGAGCGGGCAATGTATTCCATCGGCGGTGGATTTGTCGTCGATGAGGACGAGGCGTTTGTCGGAACCGCGCGTGGCGATGACCATGCCGTGCCGTATCCGTTTAACGCGATGAAAATTTTGCTTGCGACGTGTGCCGCACAAAAAATGTCGATGGCGCAGGTATTGTGGGCCAATGAAGATTCGCTCAGACCGCGCGCAAAAACAATCGCGTTTTTGGACCGGATTGCGCAAACCATGTTTGATTGTATCGAGCGCAGTGTTGCCGCGGAGGGCCGCTTACCGGGCGGGCTTGATGTGCCGCGTCGGGCGCATGGCATTCATCAGAAGTTGCTGGCGGAACACCGCGGTCGTTCGGTAATGCCGCATCAAGTGATGGATTGGGTGAGCGTGTATGCGATTGCCGTAAACGAGGAAAATGCGGCAGGTGGACGCGTGGTGACGGCTCCCACCAACGGGGCGGCGGGTGTGGTGCCTGCGGTGTTGCGCTACGCGCGCGACTTCTGCGGCGGCGATCAATCAAAGCTGCGTGATTACTTTCTGGTGGCCTCAGCCATCGGCGCGTTGTGCAAAATGAATGCCTCCATTTCGGGTGCGGAAGTCGGTTGCCAGGGTGAAGTGGGTTCTGCCGCGGCGATGGCCGCCGCCGGATTGGCATCCGTGCTTGGCGCATCCAATGAACAAATCGAAAACGCCGCCGAGATCGCACTCGAACACCACCTCGGCATGACCTGTGATCCGATTGGCGGCCTGGTGCAGATTCCGTGCATCGAACGTAATGCGATGGGCGCCATCAAGGCGATTTCGGCGACATCACTGGCGATGCGCGGTGACGGCACCCACCACGTGACGCTTGATCAGGTCATTGAGACCATGCGACGAACAGGAGCGGATATGCAGACCAAATACAAAGAGACATCG
The DNA here is from genome assembly GCA_031413695.1 of Burkholderiales bacterium. Classification (GTDB taxonomy): domain Bacteria; phylum Pseudomonadota; class Gammaproteobacteria; order Burkholderiales; family Usitatibacteraceae; genus UKL13-2. The sequence continues at coordinate 2,847 of JANOEV010000088.1, read as the reverse complement.
CTCGGCGGACTCGCGCTGGCCGCGGTCGAATGTTAAACAGATTGCCGCAAATGCCCCGGCTTTCCCGCAGGCAGATTATTCCTGTGGTTGCCGCGATCGTGGTCGTCGCAGCGCTGTGACCGGATTGTCGAGTTGGTCGACGGTCGGGTCCGGCCGCCATCGGATGTGCATGACAGGACTGGCTCACCGGCGTAAAATAAGGGCTGCGCTGATTTGATTCTGCTTGCGGGCGCTGGGGCGGTGCAATGTTGGGATGCCGTAACCCTGAATCCGGCTAAACGAGACTCGTTGTACGCGAACCTGTCTGCCTTAGTCACGGTGGCGACAGGTTTTTTCTTTTTTTGGATTTCGTCATGGACCACGTACTATCTGATCGCCCTGTTCGAACAAAAGCATTATTGGATGCGCTTGCAAAGCGCATTCTTGTGTTGGACGGCGCCATGGGCACCATGATCCAGCGCTACAAGTTATCCGAGGCGGAGTATCGCGGCGTCCGTTTTGCCGATTGGAAATCAGATCTGCGTGGCAACAATGATTTGTTAACCTTGACCAAGCCGGACGTGATTCGCGAGATTCACGGCGAATATTTGTCGGCCGGCGCCGATATTCTCGAGACCAATACCTTCAACTCGACGACCATCTCAATGGCCGACTATCACATGGAATCGCTGGCCTACGAGTTGAATTGTGAAGGCGCAAAACTCGCACGCGCCGTGGCCGACGACTATTCGGCTAAAACGCCGGACAAACCCCGCTTTGTTGCCGGTGTGTTGGGGCCGATGAATCGCACACTGTCATTATCACCGGATGTGAACGATCCGGGTTTTCGTGCGGTGAACTTTGATCAGGTCAAGGATGCGTACCGCGAGGCCACACGCGGGTTGATTCACGGCGGCGCCGACATCATCCTCATCGAAACCATCTTTGACACGCTCAACGCCAAGGCTGCCATTTTTGCGGTGGAAGAGGAATTTGAGGCGCTCGGAATCGCAGGTGAGTTCAGGTTGCCGATCATGATTTCCGGCACCATCACGGACGCTTCCGGTCGTACGCTGTCCGGTCAGGTGGTTGAAGCGTTTTACAATTCGGTGCGTCACGCCAATCCGATTTCGATCGGTTTTAACTGTGCACTCGGCGCAAAGGAATTGCGGCCGCACGTCGAGGAGTTGGCGCGCATTGCGGACTGCCGCGTTTCAGCGCACCCGAATGCCGGCCTGCCGAATGCGATGGCTGAATACGACGAGTTGCCTGCTGAAACCGCCGCATTCATCCGCGAGTGGGCGGATGCCGGCTGGCTCAACATCACCGGCGGTTGTTGCGGGACGACGCCGCAACACATCAAGGCGATCGCCGACATCGTGCAGCCGTTTACGCCGCGTCAGGTTCCGGTGATTGAAAAGCGTCTGCGCCTGTCGGGGCTGGAGCCGGTCAACATCGGCGACGATTCATTGTTTGTCAACGTTGGTGAACGCACCAATGTGACCGGTTCACGCGTGTTTGCCAAGTTGATTCTGAACGATGATTTTAATGCGGCATTGACGGTCGCTCGGCAACAGGTCGAAAGTGGTGCGCAGGTGATCGATATCAACATGGATGAAGCCATGTTGGATTCACAGGCGGCGATGACCAAATTCTTGAATCTGGTGGCGAGCGAGCCGGATATATCGCGCGTGCCAATCATGATTGATTCGTCAAAATGGAGCGTCATCGAGGCGGGTCTCAAGTGTGTGCAGGGCAAGGCCATCGTCAATTCGATTTCGATGAAAGAAGGTATTCCGCAATTTATCGAGGCTGCCAGACTGTGCCGCCGTTATGGCGCGGCTGTGATTGTCATGGCGTTTGATGAAAAGGGTCAGGCAGATACGTTTGAACGCAAAACTGAAATCTGCGCACGTTCGTACAAAATTCTGACCGAAGAGGTGGGGTTTCCGCCGGAAGATATTATTTTTGACCCGAACATCTTTGCCGTGGCAACCGGCATTGAAGAGCATGCCACCTACGGTGTCGATTTTATCCGTGCAACCGAATGGATCCGCAAGCATCTGCCGTACGCAAAGGTCAGCGGCGGCGTTTCCAATGTGTCATTTTCATTCCGCGGCAATGAACCCGTGCGTGAAGCCATTCACACTGCGTTTTTGTACCACGCCGGCCGCGCCGGTATGACCATGGGTATTGTTAATGCCGGACAGCTTGGTGTGTACGACGACATTCCCAAGGATTTGCTGGAACGTGTTGAAGATGTGTTGTTCAACCGGCGCGCGGATGCGACCGACCGGCTGGTGTCGTTTGCCGAGCAATACAAGGGACAGAAAAAAGACCAGATTGAAGACCTCGCCTGGCGGGAAGAGTCGGTCGAGGGGCGTTTGAGTCATGCGCTGGTGCGTGGCATCACACAATTCATTGTCGACGACACCGAAGAGTGCCGGGTAAAAATCAAGTCCGCGGGCGGCCGACCAATCAATGTGATTGAAGGTCCGCTGATGGATGGCATGGGGGTGGTCGGTGACTTGTTCGGTGCCGGCAAGATGTTCCTGCCACAGGTGGTGAAGTCCGCGCGGGTAATGAAGCAGGCGGTGGCGCATCTCATCCCATTCATTGAGGAAGAAAAACGTCTGTCCGGTGCGGCGGATGCCAAAGCCAAAGGCAAGATCGTCATGGCCACGGTCAAGGGCGACGTGCACGACATCGGCAAAAATATCGTCGGCGTGGTGATGCAATGTAACAACTATGAGGTTGTCGACCTCGGTGTGATGGTGCCCGCCGAGAAAATTCTGGCCGCCGCGATCGAGCACAAGGCAGACATCATTGGTCTTTCCGGTTTGATTACGCCGTCATTGGAAGAGATGG
>JANOEV010000087.1:0-2450 GCA_031413695.1 Burkholderiales bacterium | reverse complement strand
CGGCACACGTTTGCAGTGCCCGCCGGTATAGGGCGATTTATCGTCGATGGCGGTGTTTATCAATTCGATCAGCGATTCAAACAGGGTTTCGAGCTGGGTGATCAACATGCGGTTGGTGACCGCAATCGCCGCCTGCGACGCCAATGATTCGGCAAGACGTTGGTCTTCAACGGTAAACGGCGACACCCTGCCCTGTTCATCCTGCGCGTTAAGCAACTGCAGCACACCGATAATTTCACCCTCATGGTTTTTCATCGGAATGGTCAGAAACGACGTCGAACGATAACCCGTCTTGTTATCAAACGCGCGCGTGCCGGAAAAATCAAACCCTTCGGCGGTGTAGGCATCCGCAATGTTGACGGTCTCGTCATGCAATGCCGCATACGCTGCGACCATGCCGTTATTTTCCCTGCCGTCGGCCGCATGCAGCGGAATCGGATAAAACGGCACGGGCGTTGCCGAGGTGCCGCCCATTGCAATTTTCAGACTGTCGTTGAGCACAATCTCAAATTTGAGCTTGTCCTCGATCAATCGGTAGAGCGTACCGCCGTCGGCATTGGTGATGGTCTTCGCCGCGGTCAGGATGGTCTCAAGTAACTTGTCGAGATTTCTTTCCTGGCTGAGCGCCACACCAATGCGGTTCAGATATTCGAGTGACTTGAATAGTTTTTCGCTCGCGCCATCAGCCGCAAATTCGCGGCTGATGTTTTTGACATCAGCATGGGAGGTCATGGGCTGTTGGCAATATAGGCGATGAGGTTGACGGTCTGCACTGTCCGGCGCTTATTTGACACAGACCGTGCGCACCTGTTTCATATCGCATATGCCCATCATGACTTTTTCCATGCCGTCCATTTTTAACGTCGACATACCCTCATCGACGCATTTGACAAAGATGTCGGCAACCCGCGCGCGCTCCTGAACGAGTTTTTTGATTGGGTCCGTCGCCACCATCAACTCATGCAAACCGGCGCGCCCCTTGTAGCCGGAACTGCCGCAGGCGTCACAGCCGACGGGTTTGTAAAAGGTCAGCTTTCCGTCCTTGCCGTATTCCTTGATCCAGTATTCGAACAGCTTTTTCGCCTCACCCTGTGCGTCTTTGATCCACGGCGGTGTTTGACGCAGGTCAGTGGTGTATTCGTGCATGAATTGCTTCATCTCTTCGCCGTCAGGCGTGTACGGTGTTTTGCATTTCCCGCACAAACGTTTTGCCAATCGCTGCGCCAAAATACCGACCAGTGCATCGGCAAAATTAAACGGATCCATGCCCATGTCAAGCAGCCGGATAATGGCTTCCGGCGCCGAGTTGGTATGCAGCGTTGCGAACACCAGATGACCGGTCAGCGATGCTTCAATACCGATATGGGTGGTTTCAGCGTCACGCATCTCGCCAACCATGATGATGTCGGGATCGGCGCGCAGAAAGGCCTTCATGACGGCCGGAAAATCGATCACCTTTTTGTTGACCTGCACCTGCCGCAAGCCCTTTTGGGTGATCTCAACCGGATCTTCCGCGGTCCAGATTTTGGTATCCGGCGTATTCAAGGTGCCCAATACAGAATGGAGTGTGGTGGTTTTACCCGAGCCGGTTGGTCCACAAACAAAGAACAATCCATATGGCTTTGAAACGGCCGCAACCAAGTTATCTTTGTTTTTTGTCGTCAGTCCAAGTTTGTCGAGCGGGATCGGCTCGCCTGCGGCCAAAATACGCATGACGATATCTTCGACGCCGCCGGTGGTCGGAATGGTCGCAACGCGCAACTCGATATCGAGCGGGCCATATTTTTTAAACTTGATTTTTCCGTCCTGCGGTTTGCGCTTCTCGGAAATATCCAGGTCGCACATGATTTTCAAGCGGGCGGCCAGTGCGGTGCGATAACTCGACGGCACTTCGATGTACGGCGCCAACGAACCGTCTTTGCGGAAGCGGATACCGGTCTTGCCTTTGCCGGGCAACGGCTCGATGTGAATATCCGACGCGCCTTGATTGTAGGCGTCGATAATGATCTTGTTAACCAGCTTGACCAATTCGTTGTCTGCCGCGGCTGAAACTTCATCACCGCCGGCGTCCTGCAGCTCTGGATCATCATCCATGCTCGACAACAAGTCGCCGATATCCTCGGTCGATGTGCCGTCTGACGCGCCAAACAATTGCCCGAGCGTGGTCAAAAAATCGCGCGAGGTACAAACCTTGTAAACAATCTTGGACTTCGGAAAAATATTCTCAACCACGCGCGAGCTTTTTGTATGCTCAGGGTCGGTGGTCATGATGACAATGCCGGCCTTCCCATCGTCGATTGGCATCCAATTTGACGATTCGCAATAATCGCGCTTCAGATTTTTCAGCAGGTCGATCGGTTTGATGCGATCCGGCTTGTGCGGCTCGTATTCAACGCCAAAATATTTTGCCAAAGCCGCGCCGATTGCCGCGGGCTTGACTTGGAACTCGT
>JANOEV010000086.1:0-10380 GCA_031413695.1 Burkholderiales bacterium | reverse complement strand
ACCAGATGGTGGCGGAGGACGGCACAAAATTTGAAGCCATCGTGCCAGAATTTACACTTTCCGTGCCGCGCATCCTGCACTAGTCCCCCACAAGGCATGGTGGAGGCGGACGAACTTTGCGTTAGGGCGTGGGGTCATCATGTTGTGGCGCCACGCGCCGGCCACCCGCCGTTTTCTGCTTTTTCTTTGCCTTTGGCAGCGTCCACCAGACGATAAAAATCGCCAGGCAGAACGCGAGGAATACTTCAAAAATCACCCATCCCATGATATTTGTCCAATATGGCACCGCAAGCATGCTTCGCAGCGGCAAAGTCACGCGTTTATACTGCGGCCATGAAACTTCAAAAATACATTTTGACACGGCACGATACTTTTTGGTCTGTGCTGTCATGCACATTGTTGGTGGCTTGCACATCGACACCGCCCCAACCGATTTCGGCCGCACCAGCGCCGGCTGCCGCCTGTGTTGTTCAAGCGCCGGTTTGCACGGCATGTCCTGCTTGCGCATTGCCCGCCGCGCAGGTCTTGTCACCGACAATTGATGACCCGCTGCCGACGTCCTCGATTATTGAGCCGCCGCGCGGTCGGTTGGAAAAAACCGTATGGTCGGAACTTGTCGGCTGGGAGGCGGATGATCCCAGCGATGCCTTGACCGCATTTGAGCAAGGTTGCAGCGTGTTGAAAACCCGCAACGAATGGAAAGGTGTGTGTGGTGCGGCAAACACATTGGTAGGCAAGACCATATCGAAACAGGTTGCCGCTGATTTTTTTCGCGCCAATTTTCAGCCGTATCAGGTCCTCAACGCTGACGAATCAAAGACCGGTACGGTGACCGGCTACTACGAACCGTTGCTCAATGGATCGCGTACGCCGACTGCAACGTTCAAATATCCAATCTTTGCGCCGCCGCAGGATTTGATCACGGTTGACCTGAGCGACGTGTATCCCGATCTGAAGCACCGTCGGCTGCGTGGTCGCCTTGTCGGTAACAAACTGGTGCCCTATTACGACCGCGCCGATATTGAGGGCGTCAACCCCGCCAATTCGCCGTTGAAGGGGCTTGAAATTGTATGGGTCGACAATGCGGTAGAGTTGTTTTTTCTGCAGATTCAGGGCTCAGGCCAGATTCAATTGCCGGATGGCAGCCGCATCCGTGTTGGTTATGCCGATCAAAATGGCCATCCGTTTCGCAGCCTTGCCGGCCTCTTGATTCGTCGCGGCGAAATACGCGCAGAGCGCGCATCGATGCAGGGTATCAAAGCATGGGCGGCGCGAAATCCGGCCAGGGTCCGTCAATTCATGAATGGCAATCCAAGCTACGTCTTTTTCCGGGAGATCCCGGCGGATGGCTCCGGGCCAATCGGCACACTGGGCGTCCCATTGACGGCCGGTCGATCAATTGCCGTTGACCAGCGGGTCATTCCGCTCGGTGTACCGGTATTTCTTTCAACAACATTTCCCAACTCGAATCAGATATTGAACCGCCTGATGGTCGCGCAAGATACGGGCGGCGCGATTGCCGGTGGAGTCAGAGTCGATTTCTATTGGGGTTTCGGCGATGAGGCGGGCGCACAAGCGGGCAGAATGAAGCAAAGTGGCATGAAATGGGTGTTGCTGCCAAATGGCTACGACCCAAATCGTGAGCCACCATCGATTTCCCCGACGACCCCGCCTGTTGCCGCAACAATGACGACACCCCCATAGCCCCTGGCGGCCATTGCGATGACCGCGGCCGGTATGCCGACCGCAGTATCCGGCTTTGTCCTATTTTTTTAAACTGGCGGGACCCGTTTTTGACTTTGCCTCCGGCCGATCAGCTGCGACCATTTTTGCCTCGATAACCTCTTTTGGCAACGCGCCGGAAATGCGTTCACCGTCTTCAAAAAATGTCGCCGGCGTCCCATTTACCCGCAATTTTTGCCCCAGCGCAACGTTGTCGGCGGCGGGTGATTTACAGTCGGCCGGCGCGATACCGGGGGCGGTATTTCGCAACATCCAGTCCTGCCAGGCGGCGCGGCTGTCTTTCGAACACCAGATTGCGTTTGACTTGATCATCGAGTCCTCAGCCAGAATCGGGTAGAGAAAAACGTAAGCGGTCATGTTGTCGATCGTATTCAGGTCGGCTTCGAACTTCTTGCAATAGCCACAAAGCGGATCCTCAAAGATCGCAATGCGGCGCGAACCATCGCCGCGGACCAGCTTGATTGCGTTTTGGAATGGCAGGTCGTCGAAATTGATTGCGGTCAGTTTGTTCAGTCTCTTTTCAGTAACGTTAACACGTGTGGTGGTATCAATCACGTTGCCGGTCACCACAAACGTCGCCTTTTCGTCCGTGTAAAAAATTTCCGTGCCGGTAAACACCTCGTACAAGCCGCCATATCCGGCCTTCGTAATGCGTTCGGCCTTGAGATCGGGAAATTTTTTGGCCAGTTCCCGCTTTAACTCATCCGGATTTGCCTGAACACCACACGACACGGCGAACAGCGCGGCAGCCAGCGCAATCAATATTTTTTTCATCATTTCGACATTCCGGGAAAAATTGAGGGAAGCATTTCGTGCAACTGCATGCCAGCCATGAAAAATTTCGCACGGCAGGTTTGGGCGGCGATTCTGACTCAGATTGACCGCAGAAACAGGAAAAGGTTTACGCATGGATCGCGTATTCTGTTGCCGCACGTTTGATCATTGGCAATTGATCAAACCAAACAAAGCCGGTACGACGCAGCCACTTTGCCATACGATCATCCCTGATGAAAAGTCCTTGCAGATAGTCGGTCGTCTCAGCCATAAGAGCGGCAGATTCCGCACGTTTTCGGGCGTACCGCCTGAGCGCGGCGATATCGCCTACCGACGAAAAAGCGCCCATTGAGGCCAATTCGGCAACCAGTTGTTGTGCGTCGCCGATTCCAAGATTCACGCCCTGGCCGGCCAACGGATGAATCGCGTGCGCCGCATCACCGATCAACGCCAACCCGGGTCGCACCCAGGTTTGCGCAGAAATACGCTTGAGTGCGATCGCCTCCCGCGTACTTGCCAGTTTCAATTTGCCCAAACAATATCCCCCGCCGGCAGACGCAACGGCATCGGCAAACGCCGCATCGTCCGATGCCAAAAGATCGGCCGCTTGGGCGCATGACGTTGACCAGACAATCGAGACTTGATTGCCCGGCAACGGCAGAAACGCCAGCACACCGTTTGCTGAAAACCACTGCATGGCGGTATTGCCGTGTGGTCGTTCAGCAATGAGATTTGCCACAACGGCATTACTTGCATAATCCTTTTCGACCACATCAATCCCGGCCAACTTGCGCGCCTGGGATGCGCGACCGTCCGCACCAACTACTAGTCCCGCGTCAATTTCTGCGCCACCCTCCAGTACGATTTGCGGGGACGGAATACCCGCCTTGGAAAACGATATTCCGGCAACGCTAACACCTTCCATCACCCGCAATCCTGTCTCGACAGTAGCCGCAACCAACGCGGACATCAGGATGCGATGTTCGACGATATGTGCCAACGGCTGACCGTGTTCAAAATTTATCTCGGACAGCGGGCCGGACAACAAATCGGCGTCCCCAAACACGCGCATCGTGTTGACGGGCGTTTTATGTGACGAGGGAACCCTTTCCCACACACCCAGCCGCTCTAAAAATATGATCGTCTGCGGCGACAATGCATAAACACGATGGTCAAACTTACCATCCGACATCGGTGCGGCGACGGTTGGCGCGATTGCGTTTCGCTCGATCAACGTCACGTCAGTCGATGGTAGTTTCGATGCGGCCAACGCGAAACTCAATCCCACCGGACCGCCACCGACCACAAAAATATGTTCTCGCCGCTCTTTCATGACTGCGCGCCAAACATCATCCGCCCCGCCAACGCGCGTCGCGCAGCCGGAAGCATGTCAACTGCGGCCAGCACCAGACCGCGTGGAATTCGCAACGTTGCAATGTCCGACAAAAAGGTGGTCGCCAATAAATCCGTGAATCCCACGCCGCGCAACACATCTTGCTCTCTCGCCGCGTCGTATTTTTTCAGCGCCGCCTCTATTGGTGCGCGGCCAAGCAGCGCAGCCAGTGTTTGTGCGTCACGCAAGCCAAGATTGAAGCCTTGTCCGGCGACCGGATGCATGGCTTGGGCGGCGTTGCCGACGATGACCACCCGGCCGGCAACCCTTGTGCTTGTTTGGCGCAACCGTAGCGGATAACTTCGACGGTTGGTCAACGACGCAAAGCGCCCCGCGCGTGTGCCGAACTGGCGCTGGAATTGCGCACATACCTCTGCATCGGTACACGACATCAGCGTGGCAACTTCCGCATGTGAGGCGACCCAGACAGCCGCATATTCGTTTTCCCCGTCATACGGGAGAAGCGCGAGCGGACCGCCGGGGGTAAATCTCTCGAACGCAACGCGCTGGTGCGGCCGATCAGCGGCAACCGTTGCCAGCATCGCGGATTGGCCATAGTCCTTTTCATCAACCACAACGTCGGGCAGCTTATCAAGATTTGCCCCGCCATCAGCTAAAACCACAACGCCAGCGGTTACCGACACCGCATTGTCGCCATGGGAAAACGCAACCGTCGCCCCGTCACCGCAATCACCTGTTGCCGTTGATGGCGGGTGTTTGGCCCTGTTTGCAGCCGGTTCAATAGTCGTGACGCGTGCACCAAAGGTGACCGGGATGCCGGCCGCCATTAGCGCTGTATCGAGCGTTGCCTGCAGGGCGGCGTATCCAACCACATAGCCCAGCGCCGGCACATCGGCATCCTCGCGCGATAATCGAACACGGCCAAACCCGCCTTGCTGCGACGTATGGATCGCGTGAATTTCCGAAGGTTGCAGCGTGGGTTGCCACGCCCCCGCCCGCTCCAACAGCACGCGGCTCCCGTGTGACAGCGCCAGACTACGGGTCTCGGTTGACGGCCCCGCACGGGCCTCGATCAACGCAACGCGTAATCCCTGCGCCTTGGCCAGTAATGCGAACGTCGCACCAACCGGTCCGGCACCAACCACCAACACGTCAGCGTCGATCATCAATTTTTTCAATCAGTGCTTGATACCGGCCGCTGCAATTGCTGTGAGCGCCTCAACGTCCCTGACTGACTTTGGGCAACTCGCAGTCAGATTTTCATTGCCCTTTTTTGTCACCAGAATATCGTCTTCGATCCTGACGCCGATATCCCAGAACGCTTTCGGCACGTTATCCGCCGGACGAATGTAGATGCCCGGCTCGACGGTCAGCACCATGCCGGGCTCCATTGCCACCCATTTACCATCCGCTTTTTTGTAGCTGCCGGCATCGTGCACGTCAAGACCAAGCCAATGGCCGGCACGGTGCATGTAAAACTGTTTGTACGCCCCGGTTTCAACCACGCTGGCAAGTGAACCTTTGCACAGCTTCAAATCGATCAGTCCTTGCGCCAGCACGTTGATGGCCACATCATGGTATTTGCCAAAGGGGTTGCCCGGTTTGACCACCTTGATACACGCCAATTGCGATTCAAGCACCAGCTCATAAACATCGCGCTGTGCCGCAGAGAATTTCCCGGCGACGGGAAACGTGCGGGTGATATCGGCGGCATAACTCTCAAGCTCGCAACCTGCATCTATCAGCATCAGGTCGCCCTTCTTGATCGGCGCCGTGTTTTCGCGGTAATGCAACACACACGCGTTGCCGCCGGTGGCGACGATCGAGCCATACGCGGGTTGGCGCGCCCCATTTTTGACAAATTCGTGCAGGACCTCGGCCTCAACCTGGTACTCATGCATGCCAACAGTCGCGGTACGCATGGCGCGGGCATGTGCGGCAGACGAAATCTTGCCGGCACGACGCATGATGTCGATTTCGGTCTCGTCCTTGATCAGTCGCAAACAGTCAATTTCCCTGCGCACATCATGGATTTCTGCAGGCGCGCTGACACCGGTACGGATCTTGGCGCGGACGGCGTTAAGCCATTTTGAAATATTGGCATCCCAGCCTGCATCAACGCCTACGGGGGTGTGGATCACCGCCTGATTGCTCATCAGATCCGGAATCATTTTGTCCAGATCGGCAATCGAGTAAGCCTCGTCCACCCTGAAAATTTCCTTGGCCATGGCCGGGCCGAAACGAAAGCCATCCCATATTTCGCGCTCAATGTTTTTCTCACGGCAAAACAGGATGTGCCGCGGCTTTTTTCCCAGCGTAATTGCCAACACCGCCTCTGGCTCGCGAAACCCGGTCAGGTAATAAAAATAACTGTCCCAGCGATAGTCGTAATGGGCGTCGGCATTGCGGGTCGCCTCGTGTGCCGTTGGCAGCAGCATCAGCCCCTCGCACAACGACTTTGCCAATTGTTGGCGGCGCTTAAGGTGCGGCGCAATAGACGGCACGACAACGGGCAATGGCAGTGTTTCACGTTTCATTTGGAACCTTTCATGCTTTCGAAATAAATTCACGCGTACAATAATCGCGGCCTGAATGCCCCGCTTCCTTCGGGGGACCAATCATTTTAGCGCCGAGCCGGGATTCAAGTGCCGCCAAATGCTCGGGTGTGCCGATATTTTCCCAAAGTCCGTCAAAATGCTCGGCGCGCACACGGTTTGCGGCCACCAAGGGATCGGCCCACGGAAACAGACGCGCTTTTTCACGCGGTGGCAGCCCGGCAAATATTTTGGGGTGCCAACACGCGATGTTGGCGTAATTGAGTCGCTCGCCTTCGCGGGTGGCAAAGCCGTCACGGATGGCAAAGTCTCCGCCCGGATGAAACCACGGGTTATCTGCAAGCACAAAATGCGCATCAATTTCGCCGCGCTCAATTGCCGCCAGTGGCAAAGCGAGGTGGGAATAATCGTAGTCGGTCACAATATCGCCACTGACAGTGACAAACGGATGCGGCGCAAGCATCGACAACGCGTTAACAATTCCGCCGCGCGTCTCAAGGGCGTCATTCTCGCCGGCGCCCTCGCGTGAATATTGAATCGAAACGTCCCAACGTTCGCCGTCGCCCAACAAATGTTCGATTTGTTCGCCCAGCCAGGCCGTGTTGATCACGAGATCACAAAAGCCGGCGCGCCGAAGCGCTTCAATCTGGCGGATGATGATCGGTTTTCCCGCCAACCATAACAGCGGCTTTGGCGTGTGATCGGTAAGCGGGCGCATGCGATGCCCGCGACCGGCGGCAAATATCATTGCGCGATATTTCATTTTTGAAACACCAGTATTGGCGTGGCTATTGAGGCAAAAATGCCTGAAAGTCGTCGCCAATCGGTCACTTTTGACTTTAGACGGGCGATCACTAAAACGATACGCCCGTGGTCCGGATCAAACCATCGTCGATGTTGAGTTGATCAAACAGGCGAGCCAGTGGGAATAATTCGCTATACCGCTCACAACACTTTCGAACATAGCGGGCAAAACGCGGCGTGTCTGCCAGATAACGTGGCTTGCCATCGCGATAATTGATGCGCGCAAAAATGCCCATGACCTTCAAGTGACGCTGCAGGCCCATCCATTCAACGTCGCGATAAAACGCGCCGAAGTCGTCCGGTACGGGCAAAGCGGCTTTTTTGGCTTTTTCCCAATAACGAACGGTGCCATCAAGAACACGTTCCTCGTCCCATGAAACAAACGCGTCGCGCCACAAGCAGGCAATGTCGTACCCGACCGGCCCGTACAGCGCATCTTGAAAGTCCAACACGCCGGGGTTGGGTGTCGATGCCATCAAATTACGCGGCATAAAATCACGGTGCACATAGACCGGACGCTGCGCCAGATTCGACGCAATGATCTTGGCGAACACGCCTTCCAACGAGGCCTGCTGTTGCGGTGAAAGTACCACCTTGAGATGTTTTGCGATGAACCAATCCGGGAAAAGCGAAATTTCGCGTCGCAACACGGCTTCGTCATAGTCCGGCAATTCACCGGATTTTGACGCAAGCTGCCATTTCACCAAGGCGTCGGTCGCGTCGCGCATCAAATCGTCGACATTCGCTTCATTGGCCACATCAAGGTAAGTCTGCAACCCCAAGTCCGTTAGCAGCAAAAAACCACGCTCAAGATCCTGGGCGTGCACAACCGGCGTGTTGAGCCCCGCATCCGCCATCATTTTGGCAATCCGCACAAACGGCAGGCAATTCTCCTGCGGTGGGGGCGCGTCCATTGCAATGAATGTGCCGCCCGCATGGGTTATGCGAAAATAACGTCGAAAACTGGCATCTGCCGATGCAGGTGACAACACTCCTTCGCCCACTCCACGCCCGACTGCCTGAACAACGTTGTCTGACAACAGCCAAGCCGAAAGCTCGCGCAGTCGTGTGTCTTCGGATTCGATTGATTTCATTTTTATTCCAACAATAGTGCCCAAATTTTATCATCCCGTCCGGTCGAATCGTATGCCTGCGATAACGCATGACCTGCCGGGACTTGCCGCATTGGTCATGGTGGCGGCAATGGCGGCGGCTCATCCGGGTACGACGCGCGCCCAACAAGCCGCGCCGCCGTCACAAACCGAGCTCGACGATGCAATTCGCGAAGGCCTGAAATTCAGCAAGACGCTGCCAACACCCGGCCCAATCATCCCGCGCAATCGTACCGGACCACGCGTCATCGAGGCGGACAAGCTGGGTGGCGTGGTGCAGCAACGTGTTACCGCAGTGGGCAACGTCATCGTCAAGCAGGACACGTTGACGATCGAGGCTGCCAGGGTTGACTACGACAAGCCGACCGATACGGCGACCGCCTCGGGCAGTTTCAGGCTCAACCGCAGCGGCGATATTGTCACCGGCATTGAGATGTTGTACAAACTCGATACCGATATCGGGTTTGTCACATCGCCCACCTATTTTTTTTCGAAAAGCCCGCTTCGTCCTTCGCAACGGTATGAAGCACGCGGTGCCGCCACGCGCATGAATTTCGAAGGGGAAAACACAGAGCGCTTGATCAATGCCGAGTACACGACATGCAAGCCGGGTGAAAACGAATGGATGCTGAAGGTCAACCAACTGCTGCTTGACCGCGGCACCAACGTTGGCACGGCCATCAACGGCTACATTGAATTCAAAGGCGTGCCGATCATGTATGCGCCGTTCATCACGTTTCCACTGAATAACGAACGCAAGTCTGGATTTCTGCCGCCTTCGTTTGGTTCATCGTCCCGCAGCGGCGGTGAATTGACGATCCCATACTATTGGAATATCGCACCCGCCACCGACGCAACCATCACGCCCAAGCTGTTCACCCGGCGTGGCCTGCAGCTCGGGACAGAGCTGCGCTATTTGCGGCCGGTTGCGGTCGGACAATTTGATGCGGAATTCCTGCCCAACGATCGTGAAGCCGACATCAACCGGTATTTCTTGTCGCTGCGGCACTTTCAAAACCTCGATAGACCGCTGGCCTTTTTGGGAAAGGGCTGGAGTGCCACGGTAAACGCACAAAAGGTATCGGATGACAGCTACTTTCGCGATCTTTCGACACGAATTGCCAACACCACGCAGACCAACCTGCCGCGCGATGCCTCGCTGAATTACGCGTCCGACTTTGGCAATTTCAATCTTCGCACACTCGCCTTTCAGACCCTTCAGGATCCGCTGGCGCCGATTGTCACGCCCTACCGGCTGGCGCCACAATTGTCCTTTAACGCGCGCCCGGCACGTTTGCAGGGTGTCGAATTCAACACGTTTGGTGAATATACCGATTTTCGCCATCCGACCCTGGTCAATGGGCGGCGCTTATTGATTTATCCCTCACTGGCATACGCAATCAAGCGTCCGTTTGCCTTTATCACCCCCAAGATTGGTTATCACCTGACGCGTTACCAACTGACCGATAACACCAAAAGTTTTGAAGGTGGCACCCGTGCGCTGCCGATTGTCAGCATTGACAGCGGGCTGGCATTTGAGCGGCCGTCGACCATCTTCGGCCAGTCAATCACGCAAACGCTCGAACCACGGCTTTTTTACCTCTATGTGCCGTTTCGCGAACAATCGAAACTGCCGCAGTTCTCAACGTCAGAAACAGATTTCAACTTTGCCCAAATCTTTAATGAAAATCTGTTTGTCGGTGGCGACCGGATTTCCGATGCAAAGCAGCTTACGGCGGCGGTGACCACCCGATTTATCGAAAATGTGACAGGCATCGAACGGCTGCGCGCCGCCATCGGCCAGCGTTACTATTTCAGACCACAATTGGTATCACTGTCCGAAACGGCTCTCGGGATCGCCGCCGGCTCGCAGGCCACTGCAAGCCGGTCCGATCTGCTGTTTGCGGTCAGCGGGCAGGTGTCAAATGATTGGTCGCTTGACTCGAGTTTTCAGTATTCAGCCAGTGGATCGCGGTTTCAAAAATCAAATGTCGCGGCGCGCTATAACGCCGACGGCGGACGACTCATCAATTTTTCG
>JANOEV010000085.1:0-2269 GCA_031413695.1 Burkholderiales bacterium | reverse complement strand
TGTCTCGCGACGGTTCATATCAGACGAATCCTTTGGCAGAATGGGCGCGGCATGCATTCGCGCAACGCGCCACATGTGCATAGCCAATTTACGGCAATGGTTCAGGATACTTGAATGTGCAGCGTACGTCCGGCAGCTTGGCAGCTGTACCAGTTTCTGAACGCCTTATTACACGGCACTTTCCAGCCATAATTTGCCGGAAATGCCCGCCAATAATAGACTTTCATAAATTATTGCCTACCGCTGATGGCGGCCCGTACTGGTGTGACAAATGTGGCCGAAACCTCAGCGTCATGTGCATATCGTACAATTGGGCATCTTTCCACCGAGACCGCCTGTGAATCTGCGACCCCACCTAAAATCCATCGCCGCCGCCGTCAGTTTGACGTTGACCATCAGCGTTGCCCCGCTGCTGTTGTCACCAACAACATTGTTTGCCCAAGACACCGTGACAATGACGTTTGTCAACGCCGACATCGCCTCGGTCATCAATACCATCGGCAAGGCCACCGGCAAAAATTTCATTATTGACCCGCGTGTGACCGGCAATATGAACATCAATGCACCGACCCCGGTTAACAAAACGGTGGCCTACGATATATTGCTGACGGCGCTGCGGGTGCACGGGTTTGCCGCGGTTGAGGAAAACGGCGTGGTCAAAATCATCCCGGAGGCCGATGCCAAAACGTCGGGACGGCTGGTGGCACCCGGCGGCAGCGCATCGGGTGATCGTATTGTCACCCAGATCATCCCGCTGCAAAACGAGTCCGCCGCGCAGCTCGCCACGGTATTGCGCCCGCTGGTCGCACAAAACAACTTTATCAGCGCCTATCCCGGCAACAACATGCTGGTGATCACCGATTACGCGTCGAACGTCGAACGTATCCGCAAGATCGTCGCGGCCATTGATGTACCTGCCTCGACCGATTTACAAACCATCAAATTGCAACACGCCAGCGCGGTGGATATCGCCAACCTGATCCAGCGGCTGATGCCGGAAGCGTCACAAAACCCGGCCAACCCTGGTGCCGCCGCCAAACTGTCTGTGGGTGTCGAGCCACGCACCAATATGTTGATCGTCCGGGCAGACACACCGGCCCTGGTCACCCGACTTCGCACCCTGGTCGCGCAGGTTGATATTCCGACCGCCGCCAACGGCAACATCAACGTGGTGTATTTAAAAAATGCCGAAGCCACCAAGGTCGCCGAAACCCTGCGCGGCTTGCTGAGCGGATCGAGCGGCGCAGCAACGTCCGGTACCACGGTTGTCAACCCCGGCACCGGCGCGGCGCTGCAACAAGTTACCGGCGGCAGTGGCGGTGTGGGTGCCGGCGTGTCGAGCAACATCCAGGCCTACGCCGCGACCAATTCGCTGATCATTACCGCACCCGATCACGTTTACAACTCGCTGCGCACCGTGATCGACAAGCTCGATCAACGTCGGGCACAGGTGCACGTTGAGGTGCTGATCGCGGAAGTGACTTCTGCCGTCGCGGCTGAATTTGGTATCCAGTGGCAGGATCTGACCGGCATTAACAAGCCCGGCGCCAACATTATCGGCGGCACCAACTTCGGCGGCAGCGGCAGCAATATCATCACCAGCGCGCAAAACATCGGCACCATCGGCCAGGGCCTCAATATCGGCGTGGTGCGTGGCAGCGTGAACATTCCCGGTATTGGCACAGTGCTGAATCTCGGCGCACTGGCGCGTGCATTGGAAAACGACCAGCGCGCCAATGTGTTATCGACACCAAACATTCTCACGCTCGACAACGAAGAAGCCAAATTTGTTGCCGGCCAAAACGTACCGTTTGTCACCGGCAGTTTCACCCAAACCACCACCGGTTCGAGCAATCCTTTTCAAACCATCGAGCGCAAAGACATCGGTCTGACCTTGCGGGTCACGCCGCAGGTGTCGGAAAGTGGTTCGGTCAAGTTAAAAGTGTTTCAGGAAATCTCCAGCGTGGTGCCGACGTCCTCCGCAATCCGTTCGGCCGATCTGATCACCAATAAACGTTCGATCGAAAATACCGTACTGGTTGACGACGGCCAGATCGCCGTCATCGGCGGGCTGGTGTCGGACGACACCAAAAACGGCGACAGTAAAGTGCCGTTGCTCGGCGACATCCCGTTTTTTGGCAACTTGTTTAAATACCAAACACGCAGCCGCGAAAAAACCAATCTAATGATTTTCCTGCGACCGGTGGTGGTGCGTGATGCCAAGGCAACATCACAACTGACCGGCTCACGCTACGATTACATTCGTGGC
>JANOEV010000084.1:0-12306 GCA_031413695.1 Burkholderiales bacterium | reverse complement strand
GGCCGGTATCAAGCTGGGCTTGAAATGGGAGAAAGACAAAGTCGTAGGAGCCAACACGATCAAGGAAGTTGTCTGTCTTGTTGAAACGAAGGATCATCTGATCTTTGCAAATCTGGGCGTGGGCTCCCTGCAAGACCGGCGCCTGCTCGAGGGGCTGATTGGTGTCGAGTATAATCAGGGCTGCTGGGAAATCCGGATGGTTGCCCATCGTTTTACGACTGCAACCAACCAGTATTCCAACTCGATTCAGCTGCAGCTCGAGTTAAAGGGCTTGTCAAAACTGGGCATCAACCCGTTTGACACAATAAAACAGAATATTGCCGGTTACCGGCGTTCTGATGACCGGTAGCAAAGCCACAACCCGGTTGATGTCGCAGCAAGCATGATTCAGGCGCGGCCGCGGTTACCATACCGGCGCGCAGTTCCCCGATTTTTCTGGACGGATGTTGATATGAAGTTTTGCTTTTCACTGTTATTGCTAACCGGCCTGGTTGCCACCCATACCGGGCAGCAGGCCAATGCGCAATCGCCAATTTTGCCGAATTTTCCCGCCACGCCGCAGGCGCCAAAAGCCGCGCCGCAGCCGCGACTCGATACGAGGTTGACGCCGCCCGCCCGCGTCGGCGGGATCATCCCATTGGACCGTATTGTTGCAGTGGTCAACAATGAAGTCATCACACAAGTCGAATTGTCCGACCAGATGGCGGTTGTGGCCCGCAATCTGCAAAAGGCGGGTACCGCTTTGCCACCGCAAGAGGCGTTACAAAAACAGCTGCTAGAACGAATGATCAATGATCTCGTGCAAGTTCAGGAAGCCAAAGAAACCGGCATTCGTGTGGATGACGCAACGCTCGACAAAACCCTGCAACGGATTGCCGACGAAAACAGTGTGTCAATGACCGAATTTCGGCGCCTGCTGGAACAGGATGGCATCACATGGAAAAAATTCCGTGAGGACATTCGCAATCAGGTGACGATGTCCCGCCTGCGCGAGCGCGAGGTCGAAGGCAATATTGCCGTCACCGAGGCCGAGGTTGACACCCAGCTCGCCCTTGAAGCGCGCGACCAGAGCACCAATCAGGAATACCGGCTGGCGCATATTTTGGTGCTGGTGCCGGAGCAGGCAACGACCGAGCAAGTTGAATTGCGTCGCAAGCGGGCGATGTTGGCACTCTCAGAATTGCGCAAAGGCGCGGAATTTGCGCAGATTTCCGCACAGTATTCCGACGCGCCGGACGCGTTGCAGGGCGGCAATTTGGGCTGGCGCGAATCGAACCGCCTTCCGGCAATTTTTCTTGACGCAATGAACACATTGAAGCCGGGCGAAACCTCGGATATTTTGCGCTCGCCTAACGGCTTCCATATCGTCAAGCTGTTGGATAAACGCGGCAAGAATGCGACACCAACCGTCCAACAGACGCGCGGCCGGCATATTTTGATCCGCAATAAGGACGGGCTGAGTGGCGAAGAAGCCAGCGGCCGCTTGCAGCGGTTACGCGAACGTATTGTCGGCGGCGCCGATTTTGCCGAACTGGCCAAGGTGCACTCGGATGACCCGTCGTCGGGCAAAGGTGGTGACCTCGGTTGGATGTCACCAGGCGACACCGTGCCGGAGTTTGAGCGGGTGATGAATCAACTGCGTGAAAACGAACTGTCACAACCGTTTCAATCGCCATTTGGCTGGCATATCCTGCAGGTGCAAGAACGCCGCAGCGAGGGATTGTCCGGGGAGCGCAAACGCGCGGTGGCGCGAAATGCGATCCGTGGCCGCAAGGCCGACGAAGCCTATACGGATTGGTTGCGGCAGACCCGCGACCGTGCGTTTGTTGAGTACCGTCTCGAAGACAAGGGCTGATACAACGTTGGTCGATGACCGACCGCCGTCGTCTGCAAATTGTGATTTCGTGATTGCGAAAAAAGCAGGTTCCGATATTCACCCATGAAAATCGCCATCACCGCAGGTGAACCTGCCGGCATCGGTCCCGATCTCTGTGCCTTGCTGGCGAATACGCCGTTTGCACCACAGCTGGTGGTGGTTGGCGATAGGATGCTGCTCGCAGAGCGGGCGGCGAAACATGGTGTCGATATTGCCGGGCTGACAATTGCACATGTGCCGTTGATGCAAACGTGTGAGGCCGGCGTGCTCAATCGCGCCAATGCGGCGTATGTGCTTCAGTTGCTCGATCGTGCCGTCGCCGGCTGCCAGGCCGGCGAATTTGCCGCGATGGTCACCGCACCGGTGCAGAAATCCGTGATCAATGACGCCGGTGTCGCATTCACCGGCCACACCGAATATCTGGCCGAAAAAACCGGCGCGCCATTTGTCGTGATGATGTTGGTCGGCGGCACCAATCCGGTACTTCGGGTCGCACTCACGACCATTCATATGCCGCTACGCGATGTGCCTGCGGCGATCACCCGCCACCGGCTGGTTGATACCTTGCACGTACTCAACAATGATTTGCGTGACCGGTTTGGTATTGCCAAGCCGCGGATCTTGGTCGCCGGCTTGAATCCACATGCCGGCGAATCCGGCCACCTCGGCACGAGGAAATCGATATCATCGCGCCGGTCATCCGCGCCTTGCAACATGAGTGTATGCATGTGGAGGGCCCGTTGCCGGCAGACACACTTTTTACAGACAAACATCTCGCGCGGGCTGACGCCGTGCTGGCGATGTATCACGATCAAGGCCTGCCGGTGCTGAAACACGCCAGTTTTGGTCAGGGCGTCAATGTCACCCTTGGCCTGCCAATTATTCGCACCTCGGTTGATCACGGTACCGCGCTCGACCTCGCGGGCCGCCGCGGCGTGATCGATGCAGGCAGCATGTTCGCAGCTGTCGCGCTGGCAATGCAACTCGCGCAACACGGCGCGGCGTCAAAACATTAGCGGCGCAAAATGCTGCCGCGCGCAAAGAAAAAATTCGGCCAGCACTTTCTGACCGATCATCATTACATCGACCGGATTGTCACGGCGATCCTCCCGCAACCCGGTGACGTGATGGTCGAGATCGGCCCCGGCCCGGGCGCGCTCACCACACCCTTGATCAAACACCTTGGTCACCTCCACGCAGTCGAAATCGACCGCGATCTGGCGGCGGCGTTACGCGGACAATTTGACGAAGCAGCCCTAACGCTGCACGAACAGGATGTGTTGGCGTTTGATTTTTCCGTGCTGGGCGGAAAATTTCGTTGTGTCGGCAACCTGCCCTACAATATTTCAACACCATTTTTGTTTCATCTGGGTGCATATGCCGATCAACTGATCGACGGCACGTTCATGCTGCAAAAGGAAGTGGTTGACCGCATGGTCGCCCCGCCTGATTCGGCCGACTACGGGCGCCTTTCGGTAATGCTGCAATATCGGTTTGCGATGACACGGTTGTTCATCGTGCCGCCTGGCGCATTCACGCCACCGCCCAAAGTTGATTCGGCGATTGTGCGCATGTCGCCGCTTGCCGCCGATCGTTTGCAGGCACGGGATGAAACACGTTTTGCGGCCATCGTTACCGCCGGGTTTGGTCAACGCCGCAAAACCCTCGGCAATACCCTCAAACCGTTCATGAATGCCGGCCAAATCAGCAACTGCGGCATCGACCCGAAGCGCCGCGCTGAGACACTATCGGTTGCCGAGTTTGTTGCATTGGCCGATGCAATAGCGGGCGATGCAACGGCTGTGAGGTCCTAGAGCAGGCGCGCTTTTCCGGGCATTTTTGCTTGAAAGCGTCCGCCAAATGGCGGATTGGAAATCACCGGCCAAATGACATTCTTCAAAACGCCCGAAACTGATGGTCGTGCCGATCGAGTTCTTTCTTCAGCGTTTCAAATTCGTGGCACATGCGTCTGACCTCCGCCCAAAACGCCGCTGAGTGATTCATGTGCCGCAAGTGCGCGAGCTCATGGCACACAACGTAATCAATCAACGCCGGGCTTGCCTTGATGAGACGCCATGAAAAGCGCACTTCGCGCCGGCTGTTGCAGCTACCCCAGCGGCTGTTGGCGCTCGACAGAAATACACGCGGCGGCGTGAGCTGATGCAAACGCGCAAACAAAAACGCACGTTGCGCAAAATGCGGTAATGCCTGCTTTTTCATCCACGCAACCACCGCTTTTTCAATCAATGCCGGCTCGGCCGTCCTGACCTTTACAAACAAGTGGCTCATGGCGCGTTCAACGCTTGCGCGTGTGTGGCCCACATCGATCATCAGCGTCAACAACTCACCCATAAATGGAATAACCGTGCCAGTCTGCCAGCATTGCGGAACAATCTTGCGGTGCGACCATTCACCGAGTTTTTTGCTCACCCAGTCGGCATGTTGGTCGATCATGCTTTCAATGGTCGAAATTGGCGTGGTGAGGGACGCGGCAACGGTGAGCCCCATACCGTCGACTTTTAGACCGACCCCGCGGCGGCCGCGCCGCCGTACCAATTTGTAGTCAACCCTGCGCCCATCAAGCGCAATGCTGTGGTCGCTCTCTTCTTTTGCGGCGCGCTTGATAGCCCGGGTTGGCCTTTCCACTGTAGGCGCCAGTAATTCGCCGATTCTGTCGAACAGGTCAAAATTCATTTATGCCGCCCACCCGGACGAACCCTGGCCTGCTTTTGGCAGACGCAGCATTTCTGCCTCGATCCACGCTTCGACTTCCTGTGTGACCTGCGCGGCGTCTTTGCCAGTGGTGTCAATCGGCGCACCAACCGACATCGTCACCATGCCGGGGTATTTCAGAAACGCATTGCGCCGCCAATATTCACCGGCGTTGTGGGCGATCGGCAGTACCGGTACATTTGCGCCGGTGGCAAGCAACGCACCGCCCAAACCGTACTTTCGCCGTTCGCCTGGGGCCACGCGCGTACCCTCCGGAAAAATCACGACAGAATAACCGCGTGCGAGACGATCTTTTCCCTGCTCGAGAATTTGATCGCGCGCGCTCTTGCCACTGCGCCGGTCGATGGCGATTGATTTCAAGCCGGCCAATACCCAACCGATAATCGGCAACCAGACCAACTCACGCTTGATAATCCATACACCGCGCGGCAAATGGCACAGGATGCCAACCGTCTCCCAGGCTGATTGATGCTTTGCCATGATGATCGTCGGTGTTGCCGGTACGTTCTCCAACCCGAGCACCTGATAGTCGATGCCACAAACGTGTTTGGCAAGCCACAACACCCGCCAACCCCACAAGCGGGCACATTCATAACCGACGTCGTGCCAGACAATCGACAGCGGTACGGTGAACAGCCCGTAGAAAATTGTATTGACGATACCCAACACAAAGAACGCGGTTGAACTCAAATAAATCATGTGCGCGGACTGACCACACCTTCGCTGACCAAATGGCGAACGGCGTCGGCCAGATCATTAAACACCCTCGTGCCCTTTGGCAAACCACCGTCTTGTTGGGTGCGTTTACCCTTGCCGGTCAGGACCAGCATGGGCACACAGCCAACCGCGGCCCCGGCCTGCAAATCCCGCAGCGAGTCACCGATGTTCGGCACACCGTCGAGCCCGACCTTGAAGCGGGCGGCGATGTCTTCAAACATGCCGGTGCTGGGTTTTCGGCAATGGCATTTATCGTCGGCGGTATGCGGGCAGAAAAAAATGGCATCAATTCGTCCACCCTGACGAAACACCATCTCGACCATCTTGTCGTTTATCGCCGCCAGAGTCGCCATGTCAAACAGGCCGCGGCCGATACCGGACTGATTGGTTGCGACAACCACGTGATAGCCGGCCTGGTTGAGTCGTGCGATCGCCTCTATCGAACCGGGAATCGCCTTCCACTCCATTGGGGACTTGATGAACTGCGCGCTGTCTTCATTGATCACGCCGTCGCGATCGAGGATGATGAGTTTGTTAAAGGCGGGCATGATTCGGGCTACGCCGCAAGCCGTGACAAATCAGCCACTCGATTCATTTCTCGATGCATTGTCGCCAACAGTCCAAGCCGGTTCGCGCGGATCGCAGGATCATCGGCGTTGACCATCACCTGATCAAAAAAGTCATCGACTGGCTGACGCAGCGCGGCAAGCGATTTTAGCGAGGATTCATATTGACCGTCGTCATATTGGCGCGCGGCAACGGGGAAAATATTTTCAATCGCGCCGGCAAGAGCGGTTTCTGCCGGCTCAATCAGTTTTGCCCTGTCATACCCCGTTGCATGGCCTTCTGATTTCTTCAGGATGTTACCAATTCGTTTATTGGCGGCGGCAAGCGCCTGCGCTTCCGGCAACAGGGTGAATGCACGTACCGCGGCGAGCCTTGCGGGGAACTCACCCCAGCGTGGTGGACGAATCGTGACCACGGCATCGACTTCAAGCGCGGTATAACCGGGTTCACGCAAATACCCGACCAGCCGGTCAAACAAATAGGTGACCAATCTTTCGTCGGCGCCCTCTTCGGCGGCGGGGAAATTTGCAAATGCTGATTCAACCAGACCGCGCACCGACAGCGAAAGATTACATTCAATAAGCATGCGAAGCACACCCAGCGCATGGCGCCGCATTGCAAACGGATCTTTGTCGCCGGTCGGCTCCTGGCCAATGCCGAACAAACCCGCAAGGGTCTCAAGCTTGTCGGCAAGTGCCACGGCAACGGCAACATTGCCGGCCGGCAGCGCGTCGCCGGCAAAGCGTGGTTGATAGTGCTGTTGGATGGCATCGGCAACCGTCGCGCCCTCGCCATCGTGCAGCGCATAATAACGTCCCATCACCCCTTGCAGCTCTGGAAATTCACCGACCATGTCGGTCACCAGATCCGCCTTTGCCAACAATGCCGCCCGCTCTGCATCAACGCGACTGGCACCGATCAGATCGGCGATTCCCCCGGCGAGTTTCTGCACCCGCATCACCCGCTCACCCTGCGACCCTAATTTGTTGTGATACACCACGCTCGCGAGTTTCGGCAGGCGATCAATCAGCTTTGTTTTCTTGTCAGTTTCAAAAAAGAAACGGGCGTCAGAGAGCCTGGGCCGCACAACACGCTGGTTACCCTCGATCACGTTGCGGGGATTATCGAGTCGCATGTTCGACACGATCAAAAATCGCGCCGACAATCCGCCCATGGTCTCGTCACCCGAACGAAACAACGGAAAATATTTTTGGTTCAGCTTCATCGTCAAAATCAAACATTCAGACGGCACATCCAAAAACTCGTGTTCGAACTGGCCG
The DNA here is from genome assembly GCA_031413695.1 of Burkholderiales bacterium. Lineage (GTDB taxonomy): Bacteria > Pseudomonadota > Gammaproteobacteria > Burkholderiales > Usitatibacteraceae > UKL13-2. Next base: position 5,133 of record JANOEV010000084.1, on the reverse strand, counting down.
ACATAAACCGTTGCCATTTCAACCAGCCCGGTGACTTCATCAAGCAGCGCCAGATAGTCATCGCGGTTGCCGAGTGAGTCGCCCAATTGTTCTGCGTGTATCCGCAGCAGCCGCTCGATTTCATGCTGGCGCTTGTCAAACGACGCCATTACACCGCCCTCTTTCCCAAGACGCATTTCATATTCATCGGCGTGTGCCAGCACGATGTCCTTTGCACCCTGAAAGCGGTGACCATGGATCACGTTGCCAGCCGCAAGGCCGAGCGCGCCGACCGGCACGACCTGCGCGCCATGCATCGCAACCAGGCCGTGTGCGGGCCGCACAAATTGCACCGATGTCAGACCATCGGCCAGCTGGTAGGTCATCACTTTTGGAATCGGCAGGGTTGTTATCGCCTCAGTCAGAGCCGCTTGCAAACCTTCGGCAAGTGTTGCGCCCTTTATCGACAACGCAAGAAACACAACCGGCTCGCCACTTTCATCCCTGGTCACCGTTTGTGCGATTGTTGCCGCCTCTTTTTCGAGACGTTTTTGCAACGCTGGTGTTGGATTGCCCGCTGCATCAAAGGCGACCTTGGCCGGCATCAATTTTTTTGATTCACTGCGGTCGGGCGCGATCGCCAACACATCACGCACACTCATCGCCAGGCGGCGTGGTGTGGCAAACATTTCGACGCCGGCATCACCAGCGGCGAGCCCGCGGGAGACAAGTCCGGCGTGGATTGTTTTTGCAAATGCGGTGCCGAGTTTTTTTAGCGCCTTCGGCGGCAGTTCTTCCGTAAACAATTCAATCAGCAGTGTTTGTGTGCTCACTTAGGCCGCCTTGTTTGACTGGGCTACAAACGTCGAGACGGCGGCGGCCGATGCCATCGGAAATCCCAATCGTTCGCGCGATTCGTAATAGCTCTGTGCAACGCTGCGCGCCAGATTGCGGATGCGCCCGATGTAGGCTGCCCGCTCGGTTACCGAAATCGCGCCGTGCGCGTCGAGCATGTTAAAGGCGTGCGCCGCCTTGAGAACCTGCTCGTAGGCAGGCAGTGCCAACTGCGCCACCATCAGACGTTTTGCGTCGGCTTCATGGTCGGCAAAATGTTGCAATAAAACCGGCACATTCGAATATTCAAAATTGTAGGTGGATTGTTCGACTTCGTTTTGATGAAACACGTCACCGTACTTTAATGTCTTGGTGAGACCGTTCTCCTGCCAGGTGGTCCATACCAAATCGTAGACGTTTTCAACGTTCTGCAAATACATGGCAAGCCGCTCAAGGCCGTAGGTGATTTCGCCGGTGATGGGCTTGCATTCGATGCCGCCGACCTGCTGGAAATAGGTGAACTGTGTGACTTCCATCCCATTCATCCACACTTCCCACCCCAAACCCCAGGCGCCCAATGTCGGATTTTCCCAATCGTCTTCAACAAAACGCACATCGTTCTTTTGCAAGTCAAGACCTAGCGCTTCTAGTGACCCCAGGTACAGCTCGAGAATATTGAGCGGCGAAGGCTTTAACACCACCTGATACTGATAATAGTGTTGCAGGCGGTTTGGGTTTTCGCCATAACGACCATCTTTCGGACGGCGTGATGGTTGCACATAACCGGCCCGCCAAGGCTCGGGGCCAAGCGCACGCAGAAACGTGGCGGTATGAGACGTTCCCGCGCCAACCTCCATATCGTAGGGCTGCAGCAACGCACAACCATTGGCGTTCCAATAGTTTTGCAGGCGCAGGATGATTTCTTGAAAAGTTGGGCCGGTCATTTTGATACGTGCTCACACAGTGTCGACGCCCCGATTTTACGGGTTTCGCTCTGGCGAGGCAAAGTTAAACGACAAGTCTAATTTGCGCGACGTTGGTGCCGAATCGCTGAAAACAACAACGCACCCGCCAGCAGCAACAAAAACGGGGTATCCCGCCACCGAACATAGGGCGTGGTGCCCTGCTGCGGTATCGCCTCGACCTCGAGCACCCCGCGGGAAAATTGCGGCAGTGACTTGATGATGCGGCCCTTTTCGTCAATAGCGGCGGTGACACCGGTATTGGTGGATCGCAGCATCCAGCGTGCGGTCTCGAGTGCGCGCATCTGCGAAAATTGCACATGCTGATCCGCCGCCAATGAACGGCCATACCACGCCATGTTGGAAACATTGACCAGCAGCTCGGCCGCCGGTAATGGTCCGGCAATTTCGGCACCGAAGGTATCCTCGTAACAGATGTTGACGCCGATGCGATGTCCGGCCAGTTGCATCGGCGGCTGCGATACCGCGCCCGGGGTAAAGCTGGACAGCGGAATAGTCAGCCATTGGTAAATCCAGGCAAACATCGGCGGCACAAATTCGCCGAATGCGACCAAGTGTTGCTTGGCGTAACGCTGACTCGGCGAGCGGCCCAGCGAAACCGCCCCGTTGTAATAGTCAACGTTTTCCTGGGCCGGGGCATTTTTGTCAGCGTAGGCGATGCCCAGCAATAGATCGCCGTCATTGTCTATTGCTTTTTTACGCATTGCCGCCAGCACGTGGCTCGGCACGTCATGCAGCATCATTGGTAGGGCTGTTTCGGGCAAAACAATCAATCTGCCACGGCTTTGCTCAACCATTTCCAGGTAATTTTCAATTGTCGCCGCGCGCTGGTCCTCGCGCCACTTGAGATGCTGCGGGACATTGCCCTGGGCAAGTGACACGGGAAGCGGGCCGCCAGAGGCGGTCGACCATTGGTAAGCGCCGAGCACCAACCCGCCAAGCCAAACAATGCTGCCGGTTACGACCAACGTGCGCCGGCCGGACGCCGGCAGGACCATTCCGGACAGTTTCGGTGACGCAACAACAATGGCGCCGGCGGTCAGGGCCAGCAAGGCACTGATGCCAAACACGCCGAAAATCGGCGCATATCCGGCCAGCGGCGCGATCACCAGTTCAGACGGGGTTTGTGAATAACCGACAATCAACCATGGAAAACCCGCGACCACCCAGCTGCGCAGATACTCGACGCCGGTGAAGGCTGCGGGCATCAGCACCAATAGCCGGATCATTGGTGGCACGTTAAGACGCGCCTGCAACCAACCCGCCAGCGCGGGATAAAGCGCGAGATAACAACAGAAAATAGACACCGCACCGGCGGCAAGTAACGCCGGCATGTTGCCGTAAACGTGCAAACTGACGTACAACCACGAGACACCGGCACCGAACAGACCAAGACCCCAGGCAAAACCGAGTGCGGCAGCTTGTCGCGGTGTCGAGGCGCCGGACCACAACCAAAACAAAACCACCAGTGCGATGACCGTCACCGGCCACGCATAAAAAGGCGCAAATGAAAGAACCGTCGCTGCGCCTGTCGTACCCGCGATAAGTAACTTATTGGTCAGGCGCACGGTTGGCGGTCAGTGCGATTCGCGCGATTTCTCGGCAACTGAGCCGGCGGGGGCGGCTCCGACCACACCCTTGTCCGCACCAATGCGTTCAACCATCAGCGAATGCACTTTACGGCTGTCGGCGCGCAACACCAGGAAGCGGAAACCGTCAAAGGCGATCGACTCATTGCGCTTGGGGACATGACCGAAATGGTTGACGACAAGGCCGCCCACCGTGTCGAAGTCCTCATCGGAAAAGTTCGCCGCAAAGTGTTCGTTGAAATCGTCTATCTCCGTCACTGCCTTGACGCGATAACGGCCCGCCTTGTCCGGGAGAATGTTGTCCTCGGTTTCATCAAAATCAAATTCGTCCTCGATGTCGCCGACGATTTGCTCGATGACGTCTTCAATGGTGAGAATGCCGGCGACACCACCATATTCGTCAACAACAATCGCAATGTGGTTGCGGTTCGCCTTGAACTCACGCAACAACACATTCAGGCGCTTTGATTCAGGTACAAACACCGCCGGCCGCAACATATCACGAACGTCAAAGTCATCGGCGTTGGCGTAGTAACGCAGCAGATCCTTGGCGAGCAAAATGCCGATGACATTGTCCCGCGAGTTCTCAAACACGGGGAAACGCGAGTGTGCGGTCTCGATGACAGTCGGAATAAATTCAGACGGCTCATCTTCAACATCAATCATGTCCATTTGTGAGCGCGGAATCATCACGTCCCTCACCTGCATTTCGGAGACCTGCATCACCCCTTCGATCATGGTGAGCGCATCGGCATCCAGCAATTCGTTTTCAAGCGCACCGTGCAGCAGTGCGACGAGTTGGTCGCGATCCTCCGGCTCACGGAGCAGCATGGAGGAGAGTCGCTCCATTAACGATCGTTTCGGGCCATCTTCCATTCGGTCATCGCCGCGCGGTTTTGATTGCATCGTATTGCGTGCAATTCGCGGCTTGCAGTTGAGATGGCGCTATTTTACCGCACTCGGCGCAGCGGAAAAGTCGATCAATGCCCGCCGCCGTGCGATCAGCGGCGCAAATCAAACAATCGCAGTCAAATCCAAATAAGGGTTGGCGACGCCCAGTGTTGCCAGAATCTTGGCTTCCGCGGCCTCCATTTTTGCGGCGTCGCGCCTTTTGTCATGATCAAACCCGGCCAGATGCAGCACACCATGAACCGTCAAATGCGCGTAATGATCTTGCAGAGCCTTTTGCTGTGCACGCGCTTCAAGCGCGACCACCTGCGCACATAACACCAAATCGCCCATGAGCAGGGCTGCGTCTTGCTCGTGGTAGACGAACGTCAGCACATTGGGGGCATAGTCCTTGCCGCGAAATGCGGAGTTGAGATTGCGCGCCTCGGCGGCATTCACCACCCGCACCGTAAGTTCGGCTTGCCTTCCAACCGAGGCGAGTGCGGCACGCGCCCATTTCCGAAACTGTCGATCTTGTGGAATATGGGCAATCTGACTGATCCGCTGAACAGCTATCGCCGTTGCAATTTTTTTCCCCGCTTTCGGCAACAATTTGTTTTTCATCAAAAGACAATACTGTTGAAAAAGTCATTTATTGGCGGGGGTTTTGCGGCATTTTTGCCTGAAACACGGCGCAAATAGGCGTGTCCCATTGTTAGCTACGCCGCGTTTTTGTGTGTTCATCGTAGGCCGAAACGATTGCTTGCACGATTGGATGACGAACCACATCGACCGCCTGGAAGTTGGTGAAACCAATACCGGGGAGGTTATACAACACATTACGTGCATCAACCAAGCCG
>JANOEV010000083.1:0-5796 GCA_031413695.1 Burkholderiales bacterium | reverse complement strand
CGATCCGGTTGCCGGAGTCGGCATCCGGATTCCATTTTGGCCCGGTGTCATACACCATCGTGTAGTTGGCGGTACGCACCACCGTTGCCAAGCCCTGGCCGACATCGAGTAGTGTCAGCCACAGCTCGCCCGGCTTCGGCGTCGGGGGCAGGACAAAAAGCATCGGCAACATCGCCAATCCGCCAACCCAGCGAAAGCGCATGCCGCGCGGCAACATCAACATCACCACGCCGAGCATCGCCAGCACCACCGTCCACGTCTGCGGCGCGTGCGATTGCCACACGGCGTTGGGCAACTGCGCCAGCCAGTCGAGTAAATCGTAAGTCAAACTCAAAACCACATGCGCCAGGTCCAGCACCGCGTCGAATGGCAGCACCGCACCCAGCAACGTAATCGGCACCACCACCCAACTGACCACCGGAATGGCAATTGCATTGGCCACCGGTGAAATGATAGAGACCTCCTGAAACAGGGCGAGTGTCATTGGCAGCAACCCGAGTGTGACCGCCATTTGTGTGCGGATCGCGGCACCGCCGATACTCATGTTGCCCGGCCGGTTGCTGGTCACATAAAAAATCATCGCCACCGCGCCAAACGACAACCAAAAGCCGGGGGCCAACACGCACCACGGGTCGAGCAAAATTACCGCGAATAACGCAAACGCCAAAATACGAGAACCGGATAGTCCGCGTCCGATAAACAATGCCACCGCCACCACCAGCAACATAAAAAACGTGCGCTGGGTCGGCACTGAAAAACCGGCAATCAACGAATACGCCAGCGCGGTTGCCGCACCGACCATCGCCGCCACCCGTTGTGCAGGGATGCGCACCACGAATCGTGGCAGATGCGCCCATAGACGAAAACTCAGCCAATACAGCAATGAGGCGACCATCGTAATGTGCAAGCCGGAAATCGACATCAAATGCCCGGTGCCGGTGCGCCAGAAGGTTTTCCATTGCGCAGCCGGGATCGCATTTTGTTCACCGATGGCGAGTGCGACAAGCACCCCGGCGTAGGGTTCGCCGCCGAGCGCCGCCAGCATACGTTCACGAATCAGCATGCGCAGCTTGTCGACACCAAACATAAAACCGGTGGCCGGCACGGCGAGTTTTTGATTCAATCCCTTGATGCGGATGTAGCCGGTGGCGCGGATGTTGCGCTCCAACGCCCAGGCTTCGAAGTCAAAACCGTGTGGATTGGCGGTGCCGTGGGGCCGGCGCAATCGCACCGTCATCTGCCAGCGCTCACCCGGCGTGAGTATCGGCGGTGGCGTGACCTCGCCCGACTTGCGGTCGGTCTCCGGATACCAGGTGAGCGAAATGTTTTCCGGCATAGCGGCACCCGGCGTGACAATACGTTCCACGCCTAGCAGAAAGCGTGTGCCACGTTCGGTGATGGTGGGCAGACTCGACACCGCACCAATGACCTCGATGTCGCGCCCCTCCCATTCACGCGCCAATTCCACCGACAGCCGGATTTCCGCACTGTGTTGCGCATAACCCACGCCGAGCGCACAGCCGCTGACCAGCCAACAAACGGCCGCCAGCGTCGTCAACCAACGGCCAGCCGAGGATTTTTCGCGCCAAACCATCAACCCGATTGAAATCACCGCGGCAGCCAACGCCGCGCTGACCAGCCACCACGCCGGCATCAGCGGCAGGCTTGCACGGGTTTGCAGAAAGAGTGTGCCCAGAATCAGGCCGAGGACAAAAAAGCGCACGGATGGTCGGCGGTTGGCGGAACAAATGGTCGGAACAACGGACAAACTTCACGCGCAGTCTCGATGATGTGCCCCAACTAACGCCCACGGTTCGGCTTGCGCTGACATCCGTACCGCCGCCTGTGCGATAGTGTTGACATCCACATCCACCCGTCACCGCCGCCACCGGTTTTTTGTCAGGCTCCATGAAACGCTTCCTTCGCGACAAGCTCCCCAAACCAGAATCGATCCTTGAGAATAGGTACCTGACGTGGTTAAAGCCCTGGCTGGGGCACCCGCGTCTGTGGCATATGCACCGGCAGAGTGTGTCGTTGGGTGTGGCGATCGGCATTATCACCGGCGTATTACCCGGGCCGGTACAAATTCTGCTAGGCATCATTGTGGCGATCCCGTTTCGCGCCAATATTCTCGCTGCTGCTGCCGCGACGTTTTATACCAACCCGTTTACCTTTATTCCGCTCTACATTGCGGCGTATTCGATTGGCACACTGGTTACCGGCGAGCCGATGGCAAATCTGGTGCCGCCGGATTTGTCTTTTTCATGGTCGGCGCCGTGGCAGATCATCCCCAATATGTTTGACTGGTTTGCCCAACTGGGGCTGACCTTGTTGGTTGGGTTGGCCATCCAGACCACGGTGCTGGCGCTGCTGGGTTATTTCGGCACGCGGATCATCTGGCGTGTGGTGGTGACCAAGATGTGGCGCACCCGCCACACGCGGAAACGCTGGTAATTGCCCTGCCCGCGATGTTGCTTATCATCCTTGGATAATCGCTAGTGAATGAAGATTGTTTATGACACCTGACTATTGGCAGGACGCCTGCACCCATTTATCCAAACGCTGCAAGGTGATGAAAAAACTCATCAAGCAGTATCCCGGCGCAACCCTGCGCACCCGTGGCAATGCTTTCTCCACACTGACGCGCGCCATTGTTGGCCAGCAGATTTCCGTCAAGGCCGCACAATCTGTGTGGGACCGCGTGGTGATTGCCGCCGGTGAAATCACCCCGCCGCGTATGCTCGACATGTCGGTCGAAGAGTTGCGCGGCTGCGGGTTATCCGGCAGCAAGGTGGTCTATATCAAGGATCTGGCGCGGCATTTTGACGAGAAGCTGGTGAACCCGCGACGCTGGCCACGCATGACCGACGACGCTGTCATCGATGATTTGGTGCGGGTCAAAGGCATCGGTCGCTGGAGCGCTGAAATGTTTTTGATCTTCTACCTGATGCGACCGAATGTTTTTCCGGTGGCAGATATCGGCTTGATCCGCGGCATCGAAAAACTTTTCCATGACGGTGAACGACTCGACAAAGAAGAAGTGCTGGCCTATACCGAACGCTGGGCACCTTGGAATACTGTGGCCACATGGTATGTGTGGCGGTCACTCGACCCGATACCCGTCGAGTATTGATGCCAGCGGCTGCCAGACTCGCGGGTCGAATTGACCCCGCCCTAAACCACGCAGCCATTTACGCGTTGGTCAAAAAAATCCCGCGCGGCAAAGTCGCAACGTATGGTCAGATCGCGCGGCTACTCGGCTGGCCGCGTCACGCCAGACAAGTCGGGTACGCGCTGGCGGCAACCCCTGAGAACATAAAAATTCCGTGGCACCGCGTGGTCAATGCACAGGGCCGCATCAGCCTGCGGCTTAAACATTGGCAAAGCGGTTCGGATGATTTGCAACGCATCCTGCTCGAAGCAGAAGGGATTGTGTTTTTGCCAGGTGGTCAGATCAATCTCAAGCGGGATCAGTGGGGAAACGGCGCAATGGAACGGCCTGATTAGTCGACAAAAAAGCGTGTGGAATGGTCGCTGCTGACCCAAAGCCGACATGGCCATTGCCCGAAAGCGGTCCTTCAACGACCCAGTTTTGGGGCCGGGCACATTGCTTCACGTCCCGTCCCCGACACTTTGTTGTATCGCACACTCACCTATTTGACCTCGAACCGGGCTTCGGATTTTGCCTCGGTCTTTCCGATTAAGTCGCGCGCTCGCACGGTTATTCGATATGTCCCGGCTGGGTCCTTCGGCTCGATCACAAGGCCCATGTAACCGCGGCTGAGCTGGGAAAAGCCGGCGTCTGGCGCTGGTTTCTGCTGCCATAGCTCCACTGCCGGCATTTGGCCGTAGATCTTTCCTTTGGGATCGTAGGCGACGATGTCCATCGTCGCGTTGCAGTTTCCAGAGGCATCTGGTTTGCACCCCTTGAATAGAACAACTGCGGAAAGGAATTTGCCTCGTGATGCGACCTTGACTGGCTCAACATTGAATGGCTTTCCGGTGGGGCGATCCCAAGAGTTGAAGAGTTCGTTCCCCTTCTCGGTAACGGTCAAGTTGACCTCGAACGGCTGCACTACGTCCGCCGACCATGTCGCTGAAGACACCAGTGCCAAGACCCAAAGGAGATATTTCATATGCGGTGTGGATAAATAAAGGAAATCAGAAAGCACTCGCGAACAGCAGGTATTGGCCGTTTACGCCGCAACTTCCAGCGGCTTAATCTTCGAAACAACTTTCTTAAGCGACTTCTCGGCGTTCCACAGGTCGAAATTGGCTTGCATGTGCAGCCATGACTGGCCGCTACCGCCTAGCGCAGCAGCGAGCCGTAGGGCCATGTCTGCGCTAATCCCAGCTTTGCCGTTCAACACGCGAGACAGGGCTACCCTTGTGACGCCGATACGGCTGGCAAAGTCGGTCACAGAAACTTGCGAATCGGTGAATACGCCATCACGCAATACTTCGCCGGGGTGTGGGGGATTGTGCATACGCATGGTGTTTTGTCCTAATGATAATCCTGATAATCAACAACGATTGCATGGCCATCTTCAAAGGTGAATGTCAGTCGCCAGTTTTGATCAACCCATACGGACCAATGTCCTTTCATGTTGCCCTTAAGCGGGTGTAGTTTCCAGCCGGGCAAGGCCATATCGTAAGGATCACCAGCACTGTCCAGCTTGGCAAGTTGCAATCTGAGTCGGGTTGCATGTGAGGCCTGAATACCCGCTTTTCTTCCGGACTCAAAGAATTCTCGTAAGCCTTTGTGCGCGAATGATTTGATCACGGATCAAGTGTATAGCGTAACTATACGATTGTCAAGAAGCGGCAACCAACAGTCAACGTTGAAAGAAATCCCCGGGGCCTATTGGCGGCATCAGCGAGCGAGGTGAAGGACACGATCAACTTCACTTTTGCGGCGTGTTGTTGTAATCCTTGCGCGTCGGTATGATTCACCAATCAATCACGCCTGTCAGCCAACATGAATCCCATTCTGCTTGCCATCCTTGCGGCACTGGCCATCATCAGTTATGCCATCTGGCGCAAATGGCGATCACTCAAGCGCGCTGAGTTTATCCGCAGCTTTACCCTGCCGGCCGGACTGTACACCAAACTGCAAAAGCATCATCCCGATTTGGGCTTCAAGGAGTGTCAGTTGGTGGCAAAGGGATTGCGCCAGTTTTTTCTGGCGTATTTAGCCGGCGGACTCAAACCGGTTTCGATGCCATCGCAGGTGGTCGACGATTTGTGGCATGAGTTCATTCTGTATACCAAGCACTATCAGGCGTTTTGCCAGCAGGCATTCGGCACGTTTATGCACCACACGCCGGCGGTGGTGATGGGCAATGATCAATCAAATAATACCGGGCTGCGGCGCTGCTTTTATTACGCCTGCCGCGACGAGAATATCAACCCGAACAAGCCGCTCAGCATTCCTCTATTGTTTGCCATCGATGCCAAGTTGAACATCCCCAACGGCTTTCGTTACGTGGCGGATTGTCGCAATGTCCGGCGTGATCAGTCCGCGGCTGTTGGTTCGGCAGCTGTTTATTGCGGTGGCGACTTTGCCATGGCATCCGGCAGCGGCGATGGTGGCGAAATCGGCAATGGTTTTGGCGACATCACCGGCGACAGCGGAAGTGGGGGCGATGGCGGGGACGGCGGTGGCTGTGGTGGTGGCTGCAGCAGCTAGTGCGCCAATCGAAATTGCCTGCATATGCTGTTTTTTTGAGACGGGCAAACGCGCAATTGCCGTTGACAGCCGAAATGGGCCCGCTATTTTCTAGCGCGGCATCAATA
>JANOEV010000082.1:0-2777 GCA_031413695.1 Burkholderiales bacterium | reverse complement strand
TATTAGCATCATCATTGGCCAGCGTTTACGTCTTCGGCATAAGTGCCATTCGGACCATGCGCTGACTTTGCCTGACCCAAATCTCATCACGCGCAGGAGTGCTCTTTTCGGCCAAAGGCAACCCAGGCCAATCTGCCTATTCGGCGGCAAAAGCAGGTGTGAATGCGCTGACCCGCACGTGGGCAAAAGAGCTAGGTGCATTGGGATTGCGGTTTGTGGCAATTGCACCCGGTTTTATTGATACGCCGTCAACGCGTGCCGCGCTCAGCGAGGCGACCCTGACACGACTTCAACAACAGGTTCCGCTGCGGCGTTTGGGCAATTTGGAAAGTATCTATCTGGCCACGCGTCACGCCATCGAAAATGACTACCTGACCGGCACCGTGGTTGAGGTGGACGGCGGCCTCGTTTTGTAGAAGCCTGGCGCCCAAATGGCCTTTGTCTCCAATCTCGGCATTGCGTTTCACGAAAATGCCCGTCTGCATGCCAGTCGAACGGCGCTGACATATCCGGCCACCGGTGAAACCGTCACCCACGGTGAACTCGGTGCGATGGCCGATCAGATTGCGCATGTGCTTTGGCGCAAAGGCCTTCGGCAGGGCGCGGTGGTCGCCATGTTTCATGACAAGTCACCCGCCGCCTTCGCGGCCATGCTTGCGTGTCTGCGGCTAGGTATCGTTTATTCCAACCTTGACCCTGACAGCCCATGGGAGCGTGTTAGAAAAATTCTTGCCGGTTGTAAACCGAGCGCGATTATCAATGCGTTCGATGTTTTGCCGTTTGCCACAGAGTTCGCGACGGAAAATTTTGCCATGACAATCGACCTTCGTCGTTTGCAAGACACAGGCAATCTTGAACCGTTACCAGCGCTTGAAAGTGTCTGCGGCAGTTCTCCTGCCTACATCATGTTTACCTCCGGCTCAACCGGCACGCCAAAGGGTGCCGTCATGTCACATGCCAACCTTTTGTGGTTCATTGGATGGGCGCAAAATCGCTTTCAGGTTACGCCTAATGATGTGTTGACCAACGTCAATCCGATCTATTTCGACAACTCTGTCTTTGATTTTTATACCGCCGTTTTTTCCGGTGCATGCCTCGCGCCAATCAAGCACGAGCAGGTTCGTGACACTAGGGTGCTGGTCAAGGCAATCAACACCGCGCGCTGCACGATTTGGTTTTCCGTACCGTCTTTGCTTGTCTATTTGTTGACGACTCGGGCACTGACTGCGGCGGATTTCCCGTCGCTCAGAAAGTTTATTTTCGGCGGCGAGGGCTTCCCCAAGAGCAAGCTCAAGCAACTCTATGATTTGTTTGGCGCACGCGTTGATTTGGAAAACGTCTATGGTCCAACCGAATGCACGTGTATTTGCTCCGCCTACACCATCAACAGCGGCGATTTTGACGACATGCAGAATCTCGCACCGCTTGGGTCGTTATCGCAGAATTTTGATTACGAAATCTTGCCCTTGGACGACAATCAACCGAATTTCGGTGAACTGTTCTTACGTGGGCCGCATGTGGGTCTTGGCTACTACGATGACCCCGTTCGTACCGCGAAGTCGTTCGGCCAAAACCCCAGACACACCCTGTTTTCGGATATTGGCTATCGGACCGGTGATCTTGTACTCCGGGATGAAAGTGGTCGCTTACATTTTAAAGGGCGTGCCGACTTTCAGATCAAGCATATGGGTTACCGGATCGAATTAGAGGAGATAGAGGCGGCGCTAAACACACTGTCAGGAGTCGCTGAATGTGCCGTTGTTTATCAGAAGATGGGCGATGGACTTGGGCAAATACTCGCCTATGCCGCGTCGACGGTAGACCTTGCATCCGACGATTTGATAGCCCAGATTGGCAAACTTGTGCCTGCCTACATGGTTCCACGCCGGCTGACAGTCATGCGCTCGTTGCCCAAGAACGCGAATGGCAAGATTGACCGCGTTGCGCTGCAAACACTCGCAACCGCGCAATAAGCCAATACTTGCCTATAACTACTTGTTTTGGTTATAATTTCGGGCTTTCCTGGATATATCAGGCGTTACCCGTTCGCAACGGGCTCGTTTCCGGTTCTCAATCGGATGATTCTCTACCCTTAGGAGTTAGCATGGTTGTTATTCGCATGGCACGCGGTGGTTCCAAGAACCGCCCTTTTTACAACGTTGTGGTTGCCGATTCGCGCAATCGCCGTGATGGCCGCTTTATCGAGCGCCTCGGTTTCTATAATCCGGTTGCATCCGAATCCGAAGAAGGTTTTCGTATCGCGATGGATCGTTTAGTCTTCTGGCAGGGCAAGGGCGCGCAGGCGTCGGATGCCGTCATGAAGCTGGTCAAGCGCGGCAAAAAAGCCGCAACGGCGTAATGCCCCTTTGCAGGACGGGTTGTGGCGTTGAAGCATTTTGGCTGCGCGCCGCCATCCGTTCGCAATGATTTTGGTCAGACCGTCCGATGGCTGTGACAAAAAAACCGGCAACGGCAACCGACAATATGGTGGTGATGGCGCGCATTGGTTCGCCGTTCGGCATCAAGGGTTGGATCAAGCTACAGACGTTTACCGAATACGCCGATAGCCTCGATGCATTTGATAGCTGGTTTTTGTCCACGCCCAAGGGCTGGGAAGAAGTTGACGTTGAAGATTTTGCGGTAAATGTGAAAGCGACAGTCGTTCAAGTACATCGCAGAGGCCGGCACGTTCGATGCGTGCTTGAGTAGGCCAGTGTTGCCAGCCATGAGGGCCGGGGCTGCGAACCGAACGACCTGCCAGAACGGAAAGTTCCACG
>JANOEV010000081.1:0-3241 GCA_031413695.1 Burkholderiales bacterium | reverse complement strand
AAGGTGCACGGCATTTTGCAGGACATCACCGGCCGGCTTGAAGCCGAGGACCGCATTCGGCATTTGGCCAATTACGACAGCCTCACAGGACTGCCAAACCGCCGCCTGTTTCGCGAGCAACTCGGGGCGGCGGTTGAGCGCGCACGGCGTGAAGACCGGCACATCGCGGTGTTTTATGTCGATATCGATAATTTCAAACGTATTAATGACACACTCGGTCATCATGCCGGCGACGCGCTGCTCAATGAAGTCGCCTATCGCCTGTCCAACTGTGTTCGCAATTCAGATCTGGTCACACGTGACGTCAATACGCCCCCCTCGCCGGTCAGCATGAATACTGTCGCGCGACTGGGTGGCGATGAATTCACCGTATTGCTTGACGAAGTTGAAAGCGCTGAAAATACCGATGCGATTGCATCACGCATGCTCAAATCCGTGCAGCAACCGGTGATGTTGATGGGGCACGAGTGTTTTGTCAGTGCGTCGATTGGTATCGCTGTGTATCCCGGCGACGGCCTGACGGTTGACGCCATGTTGCGCAACGCCGACATGGCCATGCACGCCGCCAAAGAAGCGGGTCGCAATGGCTCGATGGTTTACACGCCGAAGCTCGACTCGGCCACCCATCGCAAGCTGGAAATTTCGAATGCGTTGCACAAGGCGCTTGAGCGCAATGAGTTACGCCTGCATTACCAGCCACAATTTGATACCGCAACCGGCAGGGTGATTGCCGCCGAAGCGCTGATGCGCTGGCAACGCGGTGACAGACTGGTGCCACCGGACGAATTTATCCCGATGGCGTGCGAGACCGGCTTGATCCTGCCGATGGGGGATTGGGCGATTCGCGAGGCGTGTGACCAGATTGCAAGGTGGCGCGACGCCGGCCTGCCGCAATACCCGATTGCCGTCAATGTGTCGGCCAATGCGTTTCAGCAGCACGATTTTGTCGCCAAGGTGAAGGCATCCCTGGCGCAGGCGGGCATCCCGCCGGATTTTCTGGAGATTGAAATCACCGAGACGATGTTGATGCAGGATCTCAAACAGTCTCTGCCGGCGCTCGAAGAGCTCACCAATCTCGGCGTTCGCTTGTCTGTTGATGATTTTGGCACCGGCTATTCGTCATTGTCCTATTTGCGAAAACTGCCGATTGACACACTAAAGATTGACCGCTCATTTGTCGGCGAAATGTACGAAGGCTCCGACGACGAGGCGATTGTCGCCGCAATTGTCGCGCTGGCACGCGCGCTGAATCTGCGGGTCATCGCCGAGGGCGTCGAGACCCAGGCGCAGGCCAGTCTGCTGAATTTGCATGGTTGTCATTTGATGCAGGGCTATTTGTTTTCACGGCCCCTGACGATCACGGATTTCGACCGTTTCGTCGCAACAATGGTGTTGCCCGCGAAGCCGGTCATGCGGTCAAAAGTGGTGTCGCTGCAGGTGAAAAAAGGCGGACATCTCAGCCGACATCAAACCATGTGACAGCCGATAGAACAGACATCTCGAGAAAACAACATGCAAATCAGCGCAGAAACCAAACACAGCAGCCGGGGCGAATCGGTGACACCCCCCAATCCGGCTGAAACCGCACGCGAGGCGATTCGTCGCCTTGCCCGCGACAAATTGCCGCCGACGCCGGAGAATTTTGCCGCGATGTATTTTGGCATCACCGGACAAACCAGCTCGGCTTCCGCCACAGCCAACAAGCGCGACAATGGTCACACAGAACAGGCCATTCGTACCGCATTGGTGCTGGCGGATCGCTTCCCGGCGATTCCGCGCCAACGCGATGCGCTGGTTGCGGCGATCCGCAACGGTGCGTGGCATGCGGTTGATGATTTGGTGGCGGATTTGCGGGTGGTGGCAACCGCCGCCCAACCGGCGCATGCGAACCCGACCGGTGGCTGGCGTGAGACGGCGCAAAGTGCGCTGCAATGCAGTGCACCGCTATATCTGTCAACACCCGACCTCAAGCGGGATGCCGCCAACCAATTGCAGGCAATTCGTAATGCGGATTCAGAAGAGTCGATCAAACCAATTCGCCAGAGTCTGATGGACTTTGCCGGCCGGCTGGCGGCGTTTCACGCCGCCGAGGAGCGCAGCCATTTGCAGTTGAAGTCGTTGATGTCGGCAATCGTCAAGAACGTCTCCTGCCTGAGTGCAGAGCAGGGTTGGCTTTCCGGGCAGATGGCACGGGTTGACCAGGTGTTGTCCGGCGGTGGCGATGAAAATGCATTGAGAAATATCGAGGCGACGTTGCGCGACGCCACCCGGCGCCAGGACGATCTGAAAAAGCAGCTCGACATGGCCAAGGACGCATTGCGCGATTTGCTTACCTCGTTTATCAGCAAACTGGGTGAAATGTCCGAATCAACCGGTGACTTCAGCACCCGGGTGGGGCACTATGCCATCGCCATTGAGTCGGCCGAGAATCTTGCGTCGGTTACCGACGTGGTCAAACACCTGTTGTCTGATACGCGCGGGCTGCACACTGAAATGAATGCGGCCAAGGATGAGTTGACCGAAGCGCAATCACTCGCCGCCCACAGCGAAGCGAGGGTCAAGCGGCTCGAGGCCGAGCTGCTTGAAGTCAGCGATCTGGTTCGGACCGATCATCTGACGCAGGCACTGAATCGTCGCGGGCTGGATTCGGCCTATGAAGCCGAGGCGGCACGCGCCGAGCGTGGCGGTACGCCGCTTTGTATTGCCGTTATTGACATCGATAATTTCAAAGCGCTCAATGATAAACACGGGCACCACGCCGGTGACGACGCGTTGCGGCATCTGTCGAAGGTGATGCGAAATGCACTGCGACCGACCGACGTGCTGGCGCGGCATGGCGGTGAGGAGTTCATGGTGTTGTTGCCGGATACGCCGCTGGACACCGCAATGAAAGTCACCGAGCGCTTGCAGCGCCAGTTAACCCGCGAGTTTTTCCTGCATGCCGAGGAGAAGTTGTTTATCACGTTCAGCGCCGGGGTCACCACGGTCATCCCGGGGGAGGCACAACAGGCGTCGATTGATCGCGCCGACCGTGCCCTGTACGCGGCAAAAAATGCCGGCAAGAACCGGGTGGTTGCAGGTTGAACCACTATTATCGGCGGGCACTTCGGGCAACATTGGCCTGAAAGTCGCCGCCGATAAAGGGGTTTGTCAGGCAAATTCTTTGATTTTTTGTCGTCGCCGAAACCGGATACGATAACGATTCAACACTTGTATTCCGTTGTGCCGGCATTGCCGCATG
>JANOEV010000080.1:0-2230 GCA_031413695.1 Burkholderiales bacterium | reverse complement strand
GGCAAACGCCGGGGATGCGGTATCGCGCCGCCAATTGCCAACCGTGAAGTCACCCTGACCACCGCCGTCGGTTGCACGCATTGGCCGGCTGGCGGAAAATTCGGCAAACCACGCCAACGGCGCCGTCCCCGGCGGATGCGTTACCAGCGCCCGGTCAAATGCCGGTGCCGCCTCGTGTGTGACAAAACCGACGCACCAATGACCGCGCGCACTGGCCGCCTCGACCGACCGCATCACACCGGCCACGTCGTCCAAACCGCGGGCAATATGGACCGCGATCGGCGCCTGAAACTGCAGGACAACCCGCTCATCCGCCGTCAGCGTCGGCAGTTGCGGAAAGTTGATTTCGCAATAAACGTGAGCCAGGCTGTTGGTCCGATCGGGGGTGAATGTCATGATTCCGATATTCTAGTGCGCACAGCTATAATTGCCGCCACCATGTCGCGTAAATTATTCCCCACCGCCGCCGATTGCGAAATTGCTTTTTATGACGCATTTGAGCGCGCCGATCTGAAACTGATGATGGCCGTATGGGCCGACGAACCCGACATTATCTGTATTCATCCGCAGGGGCCGCGACTGGCCGGCTTGACGGCGATACGCGAATCGTTTGTGGATATTTTTTCCGGCGGACCAAACGCCACGCTGAAGGTTGCCGAGCTGCGCAAGCATCAGGGACAGACACTTGCCATTCACTCAGTGTATGAAAGCTTTACATTTCGCATCGACCCGGCCAAGGAGCCGCCGCAGACCACGCCGGCACTTGCCACCAACGTCTATCTGCTGACGCCGAACGGCTGGCGCATGATTGTGCATCACGCCTCGCTCGCGCCGAAGGGCACGGTCGCCGAGGAACAAGGTGTTTCAAGGATATTGCATTAGCGCCTTGTCGCGATCCGGTTTTGCCGCCGCCCTTGCGCTGTTTGCCGCCGCCCTCGGCACCACGTCCGCGCTGGCCGCGCCGCAGAAGGTCATCCGCGTCGCCTACCCATCGGCCGAACGCGGCTTTGACTGTGCCGCCGAGTCAGATGAATTCACCGGTACACTGTGCGACAGCGTTTACGACTCTTTGCTGCAATATGATTATTTGGCGCGACCAATCAAGTTGCAGCCGCGTGCCGCGGTGTCGTTGCCGGAAATTTCCGCCGACGGGCTGACCTATACATTCCACATCAAACGCGGTATTTTTTTTACGCCGCACGCCGCATTTGGTGGTAAAAAGCGCGAACTCACCGCCGCCGATTATGCGTACAGCTTGAAACGCCTGATCGATCCGATCAACAAGGCGCAGTGGCAATTCTTGATCGAGGGCAAATTTGTCGGACTCGATCAACTGGCGCGCGAGGCAAAACAATCGGGCCGCTTTGATTACGACAAGCCGGTGCGTGGTATCGAGACGCCCGAAACACACAAGCTTGTGTTGCGCCTGACCGAGCCCGATTACAACCTGCCCTACATTCTGGCAATGCCGGCAACCGCCGCCGTCGCCCGCGAAGTGGTGGAGCGTTATGGACGGGCATTTGCCGAGAATCCGGTTGGCACCGGTCCATTCGTTCTCACCGAATGGCGGCGCTCGTCGCGTGTGGTACTGGGCAAAAATCCAGACTACCGTGAAGAATACTTTTCGACCGTTGCAACCACCCCGCAGGATATCGCCATCGCCAAACACCTGCAAGGCAAGCGCCTGCCGCTGGTGGACCGGATCGAAGTTTTTGTGATCGACGAGGATCAGACCCGCTGGCTGGCGTTTCTGAATAACGAACACGACTATATCCGCCCGGTGCCAGAGGCCTATGCCGATATCGCGTTGCCCAAGGGACAAGTCGCACCAAATCTGCAGCGCCTTGGTATTACCCACACGCCGAATGAAATCGCGTGGCTGACCTACACCATGTTCAACATGCAGGATCCGGTGATCGGGGGCTACACGCCGGAGAAGATTGCACTGCGCCGCGCCATGTCGATCGGTTATCCAATCGAGGACGAAATCCAGATTCTCGAAAAAAACCAGGTCAACGACTCATGCGCGATGAGGATACAGGTATTATTCCCATTGTCGAAGCCGAAGCCAATGGCAAGGATGCCAAACTGCTCGGCGTGGTCACCGACCGCGACATTGTAGTGCGCGTCATCGCGGCGGGCCACGACCCCGCAACTACGTTGGCCCGCGAAGTGATGTCGCAACAGCTACATACCGCGCAACCCGGCGACCGCGTTATCGAAGTCATCC
>JANOEV010000079.1:0-8848 GCA_031413695.1 Burkholderiales bacterium | reverse complement strand
CGGCCACCGGCGGTTTTCATACGGACAAGAAAGCCGTGGGTTTTTTTACGGCGGGCTACGGAAGGTTGATAGGTGCGTTTCATGATGTCACTCTGTTTCTACAAGTTAAAAAAAGATGCGGTGATGGTTGCTGAAGGGGTTGATGATAAACCCCGGTTGTTTGTCCCGACGACGAAACTTCCGACGACGGGCGCGACCGCTTTTCCCGGCGCGCGGCAAAAGCGGTCACAGGGAACCCGCAGAACCTCGCATTATCTTGTTTTTGTTGGGGTTTCGTCAAGTCAGCCAAGCTTTTTTTCATGCGCGGGGAAATGCCGGTCAAGCGCTTTTTTTTGCCTTTTGGCCTGTGGATAAGTCCCTTTTTTGGCGCTTTGCGCGTAAACTATCGCATGGCGAAAATGCGGCTTGGCGAAGGTTGGCCAACGCGTTATTGCGTTGCTGCCAAACCCCGGATTGTTCATGATTTTGCCGCGATTCATGCGCGACCCAATCACAAACACTGGGCTGGTAGTTTTGGCGGGCAACCGCAAGTTCGATTGCTTTGCTTCAGCTGCACCCATCATCAAGCCGCCCGTTAACCACGCCCGACCACCTCTGTCCCGAATCGATATTTCATGCATCCCTTTTGGCAGGCCAGTGTTGATGATTTTCAGCGCGAGCTTTCTCAACATCAGTTCAACACATGGATCAAGCCTCTGCGCTTCGAGCAAGAGGGTGATAGCTTTGTGCTGATTGCGCCAAACCGGTTTGTGCTGCAATGGGTCAAGGACCGTTTGCTTTCGCGCATCGAACAGGCTGCCGAAAAACATTTTGCCCGCCCCATCATGATCGAGTTGGCGATGGAAGATGGTGCGGAGGCGGTGGCGGTGGCGGTGGCCGAAAATACCGCTGACGTTGGCAATGGTGCGATCCAGGTCAACGATGACACCGCGCCGTCGCGCGGCATCGGCGGCAACACCAACAACGGTCTGCCCGCACACCGATTGAACCCAAATTTCACCTTCACCAGCTTCGTCGGCGGAAAAGCGAACCAGCTTGCGCGCGCCGCGGCAATGCAGGTTGCGCTGAATCCCGGGCAGGCATACAACCCGTTGTTTGTGTACGGCTCAACCGGACTGGGCAAAACCCATTTGGTGCAGGCCATCGGCAATCATCTGCTTGAACAGCGGCCCGGGGCAAACGTTCGTTATATCCATGCCGAACAATTTGTCACCGATGTGGTGCGCGCGTACCAACACAAAGCGTTTGATTCTTTCAAGCGCTCGTACCACACCCTCGATCTGTTGTTGATCGACGATATTCAGTTTTTTGGCAACAAGTCACGCACCCAGGAAGAGTTTTTTTACGCCTTTAACGCGTTGATCGAAGCCGGCAAACAAGTTGTTATTACGTCGGACCGTTTTCCAAAAGAAATATCGGGTATCGATGATCGCTTGATCTCGCGCTTTGGTTGGGGTCTGACGGTATCAGTCGATCCCCCGGAGTTGGAAATGCGGGTCGCCATTCTGATGAAAAAAGCCGAATCTGAAGGGGCGGTGGTTGACGAAGATGTGGCGTTTTTTATCGCAAAACACATCCGATCGAATGTGCGCGAGTTAGAAGGCGGCCTAAAACGCGTGTTGGCTTTTTCACGGTTTAACAATGTCCCGGTTTCGATTCTTTCCGCCAAAGAGGCGTTGAAAGACCTGCTAGCGGTATTGAACCGGCAGATTTCAATCGATAACATTCAGAAAACCGTCGCTGACTATTACAAAATAAAAGTCGCTGAGATGTACTCCAAAAAAAGGGTGCGGTCTCTGGCGCGTCCGCGGCAAATCGCCATGGCGCTGGCAAAAGAATTAACGCCGATGTCTTTGCCTGAAATCGGTGAGGCATTTGGCGGCAGGGATCACACCACAGTGTTGCATGCATGTCGTAAAGTACAACAGTTGGTTGAAGCCGATCATGTGGTCGCACGCGACCATTCGTTGTTGATGCAAATCCTGCGGGGTTGATGAAGTCCTGTGTTTGTTGTTTGTTTTGAGTTGTACAAAGGTTCTGACAAAGACTGAATGAACACTTGATAGATTGTGGATAGTTTTGCTGTTTTGATGAAAATAAAAAAGTATCCACAATTGATGAAGCGGCTTAATGGGTTTCATCCCGCGCGATTTATGTTGTCCAAGTTGTTGAGTATTAAACAGATTTCACAGTTCTACATAAAAACACGTGTCTCCTATTACTACTACTAGGTTTGTAATATGTTTACTATAAAAGCTAAGAACAGCACCCTGTTGGGACCGCTGCAATTTGTCACCGGCATTGTCGAGCGCCGTCACACGTTGCCGATTCTGTCGAACGTTTTGGTTGAGGTTGAGGAGCACGCGATGCATTTCCTCGCCACCGATCTTGAGGTTCAAATTCGCGCAACAGCAAAACTTGACGCGGCCCACAAGCCCGGCAGCCTGACGGTAGGCGCAAAAAAACTACAGGATATTTTGCGCGCCTTGCCTCCCGACGCCGATACCGCGCTCGAGACCAAAGAGTCGCGCTTGACGGTCAAGGCCGGCAAAAGCCGCTTTGCATTGCAGACGCTGGCCGCGGCGGACTTTCCAAAAATTGCCGAATCAAAAGACCCCGCAACCGAAGTCACGATTCCTCAACGCGATTTCAAACGCGTGCTGGGATTGGTGCAGTTTGCAATGGCGGTCCAGGACATTCGCTACTACCTGAACGGCGTCTTGATCTCATGTGACGGCAGCACCCTGCGGGTGGTCGCGACCGACGGTCACCGGTTATCGATGGCCTCCTACAAGTTGCCGGAACCGATTGCGAAAATTGAGGCCATCCTGCCGCGCAAGACGGTGCTTGAGTTGATCAAACTGCTGGATGAAAGCGACGACCCAATTCACATGGCCATGCACGCGAACCAGGTCAAGTTCACTTTTGCCGGGATTGAAATTGTCTCCAAAATTGTCGAGGGGAAATTTCCCGACTACACTAAGGTGATTCCATCGGGCTACACAAACCATGTTCAGCTGAACCGCGCTGAATTCCAGAGTGCACTGCAGCGCGCGTCAATTTTGTCGAATGACAAAATCCGCGGGGTTCGCCTGGTGTTCACCAAAGATTCGCTGTCAATCATTTGTTCGAACAACGAACAAGAAGAGGCGGAAGAGAATCTCGGTATTGCCTACGAGCGTGATGCAATGGATATTGCGTTCAACATCGCCTACCTGCTCGATGCCCTCAGCCACATTTCGTCAGAGACCATCCAGCTGTCACTGGGTGAAGCCAACATGTCGAGCGCGTTGATCACGCAACCCGGCAGCGAAGACTTCAAGTACGTCGTCATGCCGATGCGAATCTAAAAAAAACAAGACAACAACGCTGACGCAGGCAGAAAAAGCCAAACAAAAAAAGTCAAATAGGAAGCAAATGGTACCGCCAAAAAAGTCCGACCCCGCCGCATACGATTCAGATTCAATCAAGATTTTGAAAGGCCTCGAAGCCGTCCGCAAACGCCCCGGTATGTACATTGGTGACACCTCCGACGGCAGCGGCCTGCATCACATGGTGTTTGAGGTGGTTGATAACGCGATTGACGAGGCGCTCGCCGGTCACTGTGATGACATCAAAATCATCATCCACACCGACAACTCAATCTCGGTGTCAGACAACGGTCGCGGTATTCCGACCGGCATCAAGGAAGACGACGAGTTCAAACGCTCCGCGGCAGAAATTGTCATGACCGAGCTGCACGCAGGCGGAAAGTTTGACGCGAACTCTTACAAAGTTTCAGGCGGCCTGCACGGCGTCGGTGTATCGGTGGTCAACGCGCTTTCAGAGTGGCTGAAGTTGCGTGTTCGCCGCGACGGCAAAACCCATGAAATGGAATTTCGCCACGGCGAACGTGTCGCGCCGCTCACGATCATCGGCAACACCGACAAACGCGGCACAGAGGTGCATTTTCTGGCCGCGAAAGAAACCTTCACGCACATCGAGTTTCATTACGAAATCCTGGCGAAGCGGTTACGGGAGCTGTCGTTCCTGAACAACGGCGTCAAGATCGAGCTGATTGATCAGCGCCACAACAAGAGTGAGAACTTTGCCTATTCGGGCGGGGTAAAAGGGTTTGTGGAATACATGAACCGGTCCAAGACGGTGTTGCACCCCAGAATCTTCCACGCCGTCGGCGAAAAGGACGGCATGACCATCGAAGTGTCGATGCAGTGGAATGATTCGTACGGCGAGTCGGTGCAGTGTTTCACCAACAACATCCCGCAGCGCGACGGCGGCACCCACCTGACGGGTCTGCGCACCGCCATGACACGCATTCTGAATAAATACATCGAGGAACACGAGTTCGCCAAAAAGGCCAAGGTTGAAACATCGGGCGACGACATGCGCGAGGGTTTGACCTGTGTGTTATCGGTGAAAGTCCCGGAGCCAAAGTTTTCGTCGCAAACCAAAGACAAGCTGGTGTCATCCGAAGTGCAGCCGGTCGTGTCCGAAGTGGTCGCCGCTAAGCTCTCCGAGTTTCTGCAGGAAAACCCGGCCGACGCAAAAATTATTTGCATCAAGATTGTTGAAGCTGCCCGCGCGCGCGACGCCGCCCGCAAAGCGCGTGAATTTACCCGCCGCAAAGGCGTGATGGACGGCGTCGGGTTGCCGGGTAAACTCGCCGACTGCCAGGAAAAAGATCCGTCGCTGTGCGAAATTTATATCGTCGAGGGCGACTCAGCCGGCGGATCCGCCAAGCAGGGCCGCGACCGCAAGTTCCAGGCCATTCTGCCGTTACGCGGCAAGGTGCTGAACGTCGAAAAGGCGCGCATCGACAAAGTGATTGGTTCCGAACAAATCGCCACGCTAATTACGGCGTTGGGTGCGGGTATCGGCAAGGACGATTTTAACCACGATAAATTGCGTTATCACCGCATCATTATCATGACCGACGCGGACGTCGACGGCGCGCATATTCGCACACTGCTGCTGACCTTCTTTTACCGACAGATGCCGCAACTGGTTGAGAACGGTTACATCTACATCGCGCAGCCACCGCTGTTCAAAATCAAAAGCGGCAAGGAAGAACGCTACGTCAAGGACGAACTCGGTCTGAAGAAAGCGCAACTGAAAAAAGCCATGAGCGATGCGTCTCTCAATCCGGGTGGCGGCAGCGCGTGGATTGACGGCGCCGCACTGGTCAAGTTGGCCGATGATTATCTGGTGACCGACGCGATTATCGACCGCCTGTCGCGTTCATTTGATCCGGACGTGGTGCGCGGCATGTTGTCGTGCCCGCGCATTGATTTGAGCAATGCCGAGTCCGCGTCAAAAGCCGCCGTGTGGTTGACCGATGCGATCGGTGTCGGCACGCTGGTGGTCAAGGTCGAACAGGATGATGTGCACGACGGCTTCCGCCTGCGTTGCACCAAAACCCTGCACGGCAACAAGCGCGACACCATCATCGATTTGACCTTCATTGAAACCGGCGATTACGAACAGATCGTCTCGACGGCACAAATGCTCAACGGCCTAATCCGTGAGGGCGCAGAGATCAAGCGCGGCGAGAAAATGCTCGCGGTTAAATCGTTTGGTGAGGCGCTGGCGTGGTTGCTCGAGCAGGCTAAGGATGGCATGTCGATTCAACGCTACAAGGGGTTGGGTGAAATGAATCCCGAGCAGCTTTGGGAAACCACAATGGATCCAAAGGTGCGCATTCTGAACCGGGTGCAAATCGAAGACGCGATTGGTGCGGATGAAATCTTTACCACGCTGATGGGCGACGACGTTGAGCCGCGCCGCGCATTTATTGAAAAGAATGCGCTGGTGGTGCAAAACCTGGACGTATAGCAATAACGGCCAACCAGAAAAAGCCCGGCGAGCCCGGGCTTTTTCTTGTCCCGCTTTTAACAATGTCAGGAAACGTTGGCGCAGACGTTGATCGTTGCAAATACACCATGATTCGCCAAGCTGGTAGAGTCAAACGATGGCCAGACGACGATTTTCCCCAACACCATTTGTCCTGATTTTGCATCGTCAGGCGCATCTGTTGTATCCGTGTGTTGGCCACGCCGGCCATCAAACATCAACGCCACGCTGAACCGTGAATAACGCCTCGACAATATTGGCGCCGCTGGATGACCAGCGGGTAATAGCGCAGCGAACCACAGAGGTTGAAGCGAGGCTGCTTGCCGAAGCTTACGGGCAAATGCGGCTGACCTTGCTGTTGACGCTGATTTGTATCGTGCTGTTTACCAATCTCATGTGGGCCATGGCGCCGGCGGCGCTGTCAGCGGTTTGGACGGGATCGTTGTTGTTGGTGCTTGCCGTGCGGGCATTGTTGTACCGATCGTTTATGCGCGCGAATCCCGGCGGCACGGTGGAATCCGGTCTTGGCAAGTGGCAACGCTGGTTTTTTATTGGTGCGGTCGCGTCGGGTGTGGCCTGGACAATTGGTCCGGTGTTGATTATTCCAATGGTCCAGGGTGGCGCAGAGCTGGCGATCCTGGTCGGTGGGCTATTGTGTGTATGTGCGGTTGCAATGAGCTCGCTGGTAGCACAGCAATTCGCCGCGCAGACCTTTGTTGTGACAACCTTGTTACCACCCGCCGTAATTCTATTTTCCACCGGCACCAAGGTGCAGCAAATGGTGGCGGTCGTCCTGGTCTCAGGAATCGTTTGTGTCGTGGTAGTTTGTCGTAAAACCAATGCGGCGATGCGCGCCCAACTCGAACGAAAGTTCGACCTCAATCGTGCGGTTGACGCGGCGCGTGCCGCGCATGCGCGATTTTTTGACCTTTATGACCTTGCGCCGGTTGGTTATTGCACGGTCAATCTTGCCGGTGAAATCATCGAGGCGAATTTAACGGTTGCATCACAACTGGATATGGCCAGAGAAGCGCTGACAGGGCGCATGTTTGCCAGCTTTATCATTGACGCGGACCGCCATCTTTATGATTCGCTTCTTGCAAGTCTGGCCGAAACGGGCAAACCGCAGGCGTGTGAATTACGCATGGTCACACGCGGCGGGACAGAATTTTGGGCGCATCTGGCAACCACCTCGGCACACGATGCGAGCGGCACTGCTGCCGCCCGAATTGTGTTGAGTGATGCAACCGAGCAGCAACGCCGCGCCGCCGCCGCGTTGCAAGAAAGTGAGGCGCGTTATCGTGCCTTGGTCGAATGGTCGCCGGAGCCAACCGTGGTTCATCGTAATGGACTCCTGCTGTACGTCAACCCCGCTTTTGCCAACATGGTCGGCGCACCAACAGCGCCAAGCTTGATAGGGCGATCACTATTGGATTTTGTGCATGTCGACTCAAAACGCGTTGTCGAAGAGCGAATGCAAGCGCTGCGTAGCGGGGCCCCGGGTACCCCCCTCATTGAAATGCGCGGTATCAAAACAGACGGAACCATTTTTATTGTGGAAACGCAGGGGATCTCAATCAAATTCAATGGCGAACCGGCGTCACAGGTGGTTGTTCACGACATCACGGCGCGAAAACAGGCTGAAGCAGTGCGCGAATCACTCGAAGGACAATTGCGCGAATCACAAAAGATGCAGGCCATCGGCACCCTGGCCGGCGGGGTCGCACACGACTTCAATAATATCCTCGCGACCATCCTGGGCAACACCGAATTGGCGTATCAGGATGTTGGCGGCAACAAACGCGCGCTGGAAAGTCTCGGCGAGATTCGCAAGGCGGCCACCCGCGCGCGAGACCTTGTGCAGCAAATTCTGTCGTTCAGCCGTCGTCAACCGACCGAGCGCAAGCCGCTTGCGTTGGTTGATGTTGTTGAAGAATCCACGCGCCTGTTGCGCGCCACATTGCCCGCGCGCATCAACCTGACCACGCATTGTGAGGCCGATCTGCCGGCGGTATTGGCCGACGCAACACAGATTCAGCAAGTTGTGATCAATCTCGCCACCAACGCCATGCAAGCCATGCCGGCCGGTCCGGGCAACATCGATATCCGGCTCGACGGCGTGATGCTCGATCAAACGCTGGCCGAATCACGCCCGGCGTTGCGTGCGTTGTACGCCGCCCACCCCGGTCGGACATTGCGTTTGTCGATTGTTGATAACGGCCGGGGTATGGACAATGCCACGCTCGAGCGGATCTTTGAGCCGTTCTTTACCACCAAGCCGGTCAATGAAGGCACCGGGCTCGGACTGGCGGTGGTGCACGGAATTGTTGAGGCACATGACGGTGCAATTGTGGTTGATAGTCAGCCGGGCCGGGGCTCGACATTTTCGTTATACCTGCCGCCCGCCTCCAAAGACGCCGGCAACACGAACACAACCGTTATCAATGTCACCCCCGCGAATGACGTTGACGCCGCCGGCAATGCCGACGCATGCATCGTCTACATCGATGATGACGAGGCAATGGTGTTCCTGATCGAGCGGCTGTTGGCGCGACGCGGATACCGGGTGAATAGTGCTATTTTATGCTTATTGTAGTATCTTTAAGTATGCTTGTGTTGGATGAACTAAAATGATTGCTAAGAGTATTTTCCTCATTTCTTGACCATAGTTCATGTGAACTAGACATCTCTAGAATTATCTCAGTCCAAAATATTTGTTATGTGAATCCTATGAGTTTTGTATAGCATTCATATTTTTAGACATGGAAGAATATCTAGTATTTTCCTTATGTACCTCATTATCTACTTTAACCACTATATATTTGTATTAGATCCATGGACGATAACCCAATTCGGTTATTGTTGACCAGTTTAGTCAAAGAAAATGTAGAATAACTCAATGACTAGACTGTTTCAGAAATCCCTTTTTTGAATTGTCATTGTTATCCATTTTCTCCTGTCAATTATTACCGGCACCTGTATATCACACAAAAAAAAT
>JANOEV010000078.1:0-9410 GCA_031413695.1 Burkholderiales bacterium | reverse complement strand
CCATCATGATGGATCACCGTCGTCGTCAACCCGGTCGTGGCCGTTTTCGGCATACCCGCGAACCGCGATTGCCAGCAGCACGGCGGTCATGCCAAACGAAATCACAATCGCCGTCAACACCAACGCCTGCGGCAGCGGATCGGCATAATTTGTCAGCGTGGCGGGCACGCCCTGCAAAATGATTGGTGCGCGGCCGGTTGCCAATCGCCCCATAAAGAAAATAAAAAGGTTAACGGCATAGGACATCAACGTCAGGCCCAACACCACGTCAAACAAGCGCGGGCGCAATAGTAGATAAACACCGCATGCGGTCAATACGCCGACGCCGAGGGCCACCAACAGTTCCAGACTCATGCTGTCGGCTCCGTCTGGTGTTGGTCGGGCGCGTCATGAACCCGCGCAAGCCCGGACAGCACCAGCATCGTTGCCCCGATCACGCATAGATAGACGCCCAAATCAAAGAACATCGCCGACGCCACCGGCACCGCCCCGATCACAGGCAGGGTGAAATATTTGAATGTGCTGGTCAAAAATGGGAAGCCCGCAACAAAGCTGCCGGCGCCGGTCAGGCCGGCAGCCAGCAAACCCCAGCCAATCCACTTCGCGTAGTCGGCATTGACCCGCGATTCGACACGGGTGCGGCCGAAGGCGACGTATTGCAGGACCAATACAATTGCCAGCACCAGTCCGGCAATAAATCCACCGCCGGGCAAATTGTGGCCGCGCAAATAGAAATAGATCGAGATCATCACCGCCAATGGCAATATGAGCACGGCGACAATTTGCAGCAGCAGCGAACGGCGGGCAAATCCGGCAGTTCCGTCCGGCGCTGCCGGCGTGCTGCCTTGCAACGATGAATTGCGGGGGGGCATGTTGCGCAACAATGCCGCAACAATCAGGCCGGCCATACCCAGCACGGCGATTTCACCCAACGTATCAAAGCCGCGAAAGTCGACAATGATGACGTTGACAGCATTGGCACCACCACCTTCGCCAACCGTGGTGCGCAGGAAATACGGCGAGATACTGTTAAACGGACGCGTCAACACTTGATAAACCAGCCATGTCACACCCAACCCCGCGACAGCCGCTACGGTAGCATCGCGCCATTGGCGGAACCGGTTTTTCTCGGGTGCACTTTGTGCCGGCAGAAATTTCAGGCAAAGCATCATCAGGATGATGGTCACCACCTCGACCAGCAATTGGGTTAACGCAAGATCCGGCGCGGAAAAATAAACAAAGGTCATTGCCACAACAAGGCCGGTCGCGCCGAGCAAAATTAATGCGGTCAATCGTTGGCGATACATCACCACCGCAGCAATCGCCGACGCCATACCGATCAGCGCCAGGGCAATCGCAATCATGTTGGCCGGCGCATTGACCGAGGCGAAACGGGCGGTGAAGGTGTTTGCCGGCACCAGCCACACACCGGCCACGCCGGCGGCAATGGCAGTGATTAAAATCAACAGCAGATAACGCTGCAGGCTGCCGGTTTGGGTGGTGCGCGTGATCCAACCGGCGACCACCAGCAAATTATCGATAAACACGTCGAACAATAACTTTGCGTCACCCGGCAGACGCGCAATGGTGTGAAGATTTATTTTCTTTTGCAGCACAACATAAAGCAGCACGCCGCCGGACATCGCCACCACACTCATCAGCAACGGAAAATTCAGGCCGTGCCAGATCGCGAGGCTGTAGGCGGGCAACTGTTCGACGCCGCGCAGGTTGAGTGTCGCCTGGGCGGCGACCGCAAGCATCGGTGCGATGGTCACGGCCGGGAAAACTCCGACGGCCAGACAAACCACCACCAGAATTTCGACCGGCACCCGCATAAACCGCGGCGGTTCATGCGGCGCTTTCGTCAGGCCGACCGGTTCGCCGTTAAAAAACACGTCGTGGATAAACCGCAATGAATACGCAACCCCGGCAATACCGGCGATGGTCGCTGCAACCGGCGTGGCAAATGTCAGCAGACGGTGGGCGTCAACCGCGAGCGCTTCACCAAAAAACATTTCCTTGGACAAAAATCCATTTGCAAGCGGCACACCCGCCATCGCCGCACACGCCACCATTGCCAGCGTGGCGGTGATCGGCATGGTTTGCCACAATCCATTGAGCTGACGCATGTCGCGCGAACCGGTCTCGTGTTCAATGATGCCCGCCGCCATGAATAGCGACGCTTTGAATACCGCGTGATTGATGATGTGAAACACACCCGCGACCACCGCGAGGGGCGTGTCGAGCCCGAACAACAGGGTGATGAGCCCGAGATGTGAAATCGTCGAATACGCGAGCAGACCCTTGAGGTCGTGCTGGAAGATCGCCACCACCGCGCCAAACAACAGTGTCGCCAACCCGGCGGTTGAAACAATCCAGAACCACGCGTCGTTGTCACCCAAAGCGGGATACAGGCGGGCCAGCAAAAACACGCCGGCCTTGACCATGGTGGCCGAATGCAAATATGCCGAGACCGGTGTCGGCGCGGCCATGGCACGCGGCAGCCAGAAATGAAACGGGAATTGCGCACTCTTGGTGAATGCGCCCAGCAATACCAATATCAGAATCGGCACAAACAACGGGCTGTTCTGCAACAATGCGCGTGCCGCAAACACGGCATCCAAGTCGTAGCTGCCCACCACGCGACCGATCAACAACACACCGGCTAACAGAGCCAGCCCGCCGAAACCTGTGACAGTCAACGCCATGCGCGCGCCTTGGCGCGCGTCCTCACGATGGCGCCAGAAGCCGATCAACAAAAATGACGAGAGACTGGTCAGCTCCCAGAACACCACCAGCAGGATCAGGTTGTCGGCGACGACCACGCCCAACATCGATCCCATGAACAACATCAGGAATGCGTAAAATCGCGCGGGCGGATCGTCATCGGCGAGGTAATACGCGCCGTATAACACCACCAGGGCGCCGATACCCAGGATCAACAAGGCAAATAAGAATGCCAACCCGTCGAGTCGGAGGCCAAAGCCGACACCCAATGACGGCAACCATTCCACGCGAAACCGGACAATACCGCCGTCAAACACCGGCGAGGCGAGCAATGCGAGCAGCGTACAGCCGGCGATTGTTATTAGTCCTGCAATCCAGGCCGCGCGCCGGCGATGGTTGTTGTCGATCAGCAACAACAACACCGCCCCGGCAAACGGCAGCAACAGCATCAATAAGAGCAACGTCGCACTCATCGTATCAGATGGACTGATGTTCATAGGCAAGCCTGACCGGCTCGGCCCCGTGGATTTTTTCCAGTCGGCGCACAATAAAATGCCCGCGCGCCATGTTTTGGAAATGTTCGATAAACAATGTGTTGATCAGCGCGCCGGATGCGGCACCAATCACCGGAACGGCCTGCACAGCGGCTTTTTCCGATACCACCAACCCAAAGCGCGACGCGAGCAGCGTGGTCAATCGCACCAATGCCGGCGCGCCCGTCTTACTCATGCCTTTTTCCGCCAAAAATTTTGCCGCCTCTGACACCGCGCCGGCCATTGCCACACGTGCCGCAAAGTAGCCGGATTCGCTGGCGTCATCCTTGCTCGAGCGACCGCCCAACGCAAACACCGTGAGGCACGCCAACCGCGTTTCGATGTGCTGGATATTTTCGCCCTCGCTTTTGGCAATGTCGGCAATCGAGCGCAACATGATGGTGGTCGAGACGGGCAGCTCGACACTTAGCGCCAGTAAACCAAACGCCCCGCCCACCGCGCCTGATGTGGCCGCGGCAAGCTTATGCAGCCGGTCCTTCGATGACCGTGGAACCGCCGACTCGTCGTTGATTGACTTCACTGCGACTTCTAGCGCTTTCAACATGGCCGATTCAGACGCTTTTTGCACCGACGACAGGAAGCGTGCCGGCAACATCGCCATGCCACGTTCAAATGGCGAGCCGAGCATTGCCGATAAACGCGCCGCCAGTCCGGGATTCTCCAGAAGCAGTTTGGCGCGCTTCAGTTCTGACAGTTCGGCTTTGCTTAGCGTCATTTGGTTGCTCCTGTCGGGCCGGTCATCCGTTCACGCGGACATTGTCGGCTGCATTATTGGCAATTGCAGCGTCTTCACCCAGATAAGCCGCCCGCACACGCGGGTCGTTCAACAGGGTTGACGACGCGCCTTCAAGCGTGATCAGGCCGCCATCCATCACATACGCACGCTGGCTGACCTGCAGGGCCAGTCTGGCGTTTTGTTCAATCAGCAAGATTGTCATGCCGGTTTTGGCAACTTCACGCACCACCGAAAAAATCTTTTGCACCATGATCGGTGCCAGTCCCATCGAAGGCTCGTCAAGCAGCAACAATTTCGGTCGTGACATCAATGCGCGCGAGATCGCCAACATTTGCTGCTCGCCACCGGACAATGTGCCGGCAGTTTGTTTGGCCCGCTCTTTAAGCCGGGGGAAGCGGGTGAAGGCAATATCCAGATCGTCGGCGATGCCGGCCTTGTCGCGCCGCAGATACGCACCCATCTGCAAATTTTCTTCGATGGTCAGCCCCGGAAAAACGCCGCGCCCTTCGGGAACCAGCGCCAGACCCTGCCTGGCAATCCGGTGCGACGACATACCAACGATACTCGCGCCATGGTATTGGATATCACCCTGGCGGGGCTTGAGCAGACCAACGATGGCCTTGAGCACCGTGGTTTTGCCGGCACCATTGGCACCGATCAATGTCACAAGTTCGCCGACGTTGACGTTGAGCGTGATGCCCTTGACTGCCTGAATCCCACCATAGGAAATATGCACGTTATTGAGCGCCAGCAGACTCATTGCGCCGCCTCAATTTCGACACCGAGGTAGGCCTCGATCACCTTTGGGTCGCGCTGAACATCGGCCGGCAAACCCTCTGCAATCTTTTTGCCGTAATCGAGCACAACGATGCGCTCACACAACCCCATCACCAACTTGACGTCGTGTTCAATCAACAAGACCGTCACGCCGGTCGCGCGGATTGATTCAATCAACTTGCGCAACGCCACTTTCTCGGTGGCGTTCATTCCCGCCGCAGGCTCGTCCAACGCCAGCAGCTGCGGGTCGGTGGCAAGTGCGCGGGCGATCTCGAGCCGTCGCTGATCACCATAGGAAAGGTGTTTGGCGAGATCATTGGCGCGATGGTCGATCTCGACAAACTGCAGCAGCGCGTGGGCGCGGCGTTCAATATCCACCTCTTCACGTCGTTGTGATGGCGTGCGGAACATGGCACCAAACACACCAGCGTGGGTTCGAACGTGGCGGCCGATCATGACATTTTCGATCGCCGACAAATTTTGGAACAAGCGGATGTTTTGAAAGGTGCGGGCGATGCCGCGCGCGGCAATTTCATTCGGCGTGGTTTTTCCCAACAGGTGGCTGTTAAACCGGATGGCACCGTCGTCGAGCGGGTAGAGGCCGGTGATGATATTAAACATCGTCGTTTTGCCGGCACCGTTCGGGCCGATCAAGCCGACGATCTGACCTTGTCGAATGTCAAATGACACATCTGACAACGCCGTGAGGCCGCCAAAGCGTTTGGTCGCAGCCTGAACCGACAGCAACGGCCCGCTCATTTTTCACCCTGTGCAAATTCGCGTTTGCGCACGGCCGACGGCAACAGTCCCGCCGGACGATACAACATCATTACCACCATCGCCAAACCGAACAACAACATGCGCAATACCTCGGCTTCGATCACCTGCCGGCCAAAGACGGCTTGTTGCGCCGGCGTTACCGCGTAGCGCAAAAATTCCGGCACAAACGACAGCAACAACGCACCGACAATCACGCCCCAGATATTGCCCATGCCGCCCAACACCACCATCGCCAGAATCATCACCGACTCGGTCAAGGTGAAACTTTCGGGGCTGATGAATCCCTGTATGGAAGAAAAAATGCCGCCGGCCACGCCACCGAACGAGGCGCCCATGGCAAACGCGAGTAACTTGATTTTGGTGGTATCGATGCCCATTGCGCGCGCCGCAAGCTCATCTTCGCGGATTGCTTCCCATGCACGACCAATCCGCGAATTCTGCAAACGGATGTTGATGACAATGGCAACGATCAGGATCAGCAGCAACAGGTAGTAATACTTGATCAAACCATCCAGCGCAAAACTGCCAAAGCGGGTGGTGGCGCCGAAATCCATGCCCAAAAATTTGATCGAATCAATGGTCGAAATGCCTTTGGGCCCGTTGGTCAGATTGATCGGCTCAGACAGATTGTTCATAAAAATGCGCACAATCTCGCCAAAGCCCAGGGTCACAATGGCGAGATAATCGCCGCGCAGTTTCAAGGTTGGCGCGCCAAGCAACACACCAAATAAACACGCCACCATCGCGCCGATTGGCAGAATGACCCAGAACGGCAGGTGAATGCCAAAGTGTGGCGATGCCAGCAGTGCATAAACATATGCGCCCACCGCATAAAACGCGATGTAGCCGAGGTCAAGCAGTCCGGCAAACCCGACCACAATGTTGAGACCGACCGACAACAATGCAAACAGTATCGCCAGATTCATAATGCGCACCCATGCCATGCCGGCCATCGACAACACAAACGGCAGTGCAATCAGGGCGATGGCAATCATGGCAAAGCCACCCCAAATGGCGGCGGGATGTTTGCGCAGGTTGGCGGGGAGATAGGATGTCATCGCGGGCAGATCAGGCACGGTCCGAAACACGTTCACCAAGCAGGCCCTGCGGCTTGAAGACCAATACCAGTATCAACACCACGAAGGCGAATACATCTTTGTAACTCGAGCCGAATACCGACATGTTGTTGTTCGCTTCACACATTGCGGTAAACCCCGGCAAAAACCGGTCGAGCGTGCAAACATTGGTCAGATCGCCCATGTAGCCGGCACCAAACGCTTCGATCAATCCAATCAGAATGCCGCCGAGCACCGCGCCGGCCAGATTGCCGATACCACCAAGCACCGCGGCACAAAACGCCTTGAGTCCCAGCAAAAATCCCATCTGGTAGTGGGCGATACCGTAGTAGCTGCCGATCATGACGCCGGCGATCGCACCGAGCCCGGCACCAATCACAAACGTGAATGAAATCACGCCATTTGCCGAGATTCCCATTAATCCGGCCACATCCGGGCGTTGTGATACCGCCCGCATGGCAATGCCCATGCGGGTCCGGTAGACCAACGCGACCAACCCGGCCATCATCGCAATCGACAAAATAATAATCGCGATCTGTACATTGGTGATGGTGGCGGAGGTCTCGGAGGCGGTCAGATGATAGGTTGTGGTCGGGATGATTTGCGGGAACGAAATGTAGTTGCGACCCCAAATCAACAGCGCAACGTGTTGCAGAATGATCGACACACCAATGGCAGTGATCAACGGTGCCAGCCGGGGCGCATTGCGCAGCGGCCGGTAGGCGATGCGCTCGACCGCATAACCAACCCCCATACAAACGGGGATTGCCACCATCACCCCAAGCACCACGATAAACAACGGTGGCACGCCGGAACCCGCCAGCGCCACGATGACCGAAAATGCCACCATCGCGCCGATCATGACCACTTCTCCATGCGCAAAATTGATCAGCTGGATGATGCCGTAGACCATCGTATAGCCAAGCGCCACAACCGCGTAAACGCAGCCGAGTGTCAGACCATTGATGAGCTGTTGAAGAAATGTATCCATTGCCCGTGATGTTAGCGTAATCCGTGCGCCGCTTCATTCGGCGGATGGATTAATCGCACATAAAAAAACGGCACCGCGAACGGTGCCGTTTTTAGTGTGGCGTTGAACTTACTTTTTTGGCGCTTCAGCCGGCTTCGCAGGTGCCGCCGGGGCGGCTGCGGGCGCTGCGGCTGGCGCTGCTGCTGCCGGTGCAGCGGCGGGTGCCACCGGCGCTGGCGCGGCAGCCATTTCAAACTTCGATGCGACACCGTTCTTGATGATCGAGACCGGCTCAATGGCGCCAGACTTGCCGAGGAAAATGGTGATTTCGGCGTCCTTGCGGTCACCCTTGGCATCAAACTCGACCTTGCCGGTGGCACCCGCAAAACTGACGTTGAACAACTCCGGTCCAAATTTTGCCGGGTCGGCCGAATTGGCTTTTTTCATCGCCTCGACCACGGCGATTGCGCCGTCGTAAAAGTATGGTGCGTATTGCTTCACGTCGCCAAATTTTGCCTTGAACGCATCGTTGAATTCCTTGGTCGCCGCCGCTGCCGGCAGACCGGCTTGTGAGCAGACCAAACCATTCGCCGCCTCACCCGCCATCTTGAACATTTCGTTGGTACAGGCGCCATCGCCAAAGGTAAAGGTGCCCTTGATGCCCAACTCACGCGCCTGCTTGATCATCGGACCGCCGGTTGCATCCATGCCGCCGTGAAAAATCACGTCGGGATTTTTTGCCTTGAGCTTGGTCAGAATCGCCTTGAAGTCGGTTTCTTTGTCGGTGGTTTGTTCGTTGGCGACAATGGTCACTTTTGCCGCTTTCAAGGTCTTTTCGACCTCCTTGGCCAGACCTTCGCCGTAGGCTGTTTTGTCATGCACAATCGCCACGCGTTTCGCCTTGAGCTCGGTGGCAATATAAGTCGCCAATGCCGGGCCTTGTTGGTCGTCACGGCCCACGGTGCGGAAGGTATTCTTGAGACCGCGTTCGGTCAGCACCGGATTAGTCGCCGAACCGGAAATCATCGGGATACCGGCCTTCATATAGACCTCGGACGCCGGGATGGAAACACCCGAATTCAAGTGACCGATCACGGCGGCAACTTTGGCATCAACCATTTTTTGTGCGATCACCGTACCGACCTTCGGGTCAGCCTGGTCGTCTTCCGACACCATTTGCAGCACCAATGTCTTGCCATCGATCTTGATCTTTTTGGCGTTGGTCTGCGCCACGGCGAGTGCGACACCGTTTTCGTCATCCTTGCCCAGATGGGCGATCGACCCCGTCAACGGACCGGCGTGGCCGATTTTCACATTGAGGGTCGGTTCAGCAGGTGCGGCAGGTGCGGCGGCTTTTGGCTCTTCTTTGCTGCAACCGACAACGCCGGCGGCAACCATGGCGGCAAATACGAGTTTATAGGATGGCTTCATGCGGATCTCCAATGGGGGGGATGTTCGGGTGGGACGTCAGTCGGAAAACGTGGACAATATGCATTATGTGAATACACAATTTCACTTGTCAATGCGTTTGTAAATGACACAGCGCACCCGCCATAAACACCTCTGCCGGTGACGCAACGTGGCAGACACCGGGCAGCGGGCGAAATTCGTCGGAAAGCGACTATTTCTTGGCGGCGGCCGCTGGTTTTGCCAGCGCCAAAACGGAT
Organism: Burkholderiales bacterium; assembly: GCA_031413695.1. Taxonomy (GTDB): domain Bacteria; phylum Pseudomonadota; class Gammaproteobacteria; order Burkholderiales; family Usitatibacteraceae; genus UKL13-2. Next base: position 123 of record JANOEV010000078.1, on the reverse strand, counting down.
TTGACCATTTGTTCGACCTCGGCGTCGCTGGCGGCCGTATTTGGCGGCATTGGTACCGGGCCCCACACACCCGATCCACCCTTGCGCACCTTTTCAGTCAGCTTTTTTACCGCATCTTTGTCG
>JANOEV010000077.1:0-1911 GCA_031413695.1 Burkholderiales bacterium | reverse complement strand
CGGACGCACCCGCTGGTACACCTGGCGCCGATGCGGCGCGCAGGGTGCAAAACGCCATCGGGTTGGTGGAGTCCAAGACCGATTTTCTCGGGGTCACTACAGCACGCACCTGGGACGCGCAGCGGCGCCTGCCGCTGTCCACCACCCGCGCCGCCGGCACGGTATTAGCGCAGACCACGGCGACCCAGTGGCACGCCATTTGGCGGCTGCCGGTCACCGTGATTGAAGCCGGCAGGACGGTGTCGTTCGACTACGACAGCAACGCCAACCTCTTGTCGCGCACGGTGACCGACCTTGCCACCGGCCAGACGCGGGTTGAGCGCTGGACCTACAACAATGTCGGGCTGGTCGCCACTGCGACCGACCCGTTGGGGGCAGTCACCACGTTGGGCTATGACGAGCGCGGTAACCGCGTGTCGTCCACCGATGCGCTCGGGCGGGTCACCCGGTTTGCCTATGACGCGCAGGCTCGCCTGCTGCGCCAGAGCGAGCCCGGCGGCCTGGTCACCGAGTGGGCGTATGACGCTCGCGGCCGGCTCATCGTTCACACGGCGGGTGGCGAGCAGACGCGCTTTGACTACCTGCCATCGGGGCAGATCAGCCGCGTCGCCATGCCAGACGGCTACGTCACCTACCTGACGTACGATGCCGCACAACGCCTGGTGCGCGTGGCCAACAACCGCGGCCAGGTGATCGACCACGTGCTCGATGCCATGGGCAACCGGGTGTGGGAAAGTGCTGCCGATGCCTCTGGCGGCACGGCGCAAACGCTGCGCCGCATCGTGGATCGGTTGAACCGGATCGAGGCGATAGCCAACGGCGTCGGCCAGACCACGCGTTTTGCGTTCGACGCCAATGGCGAGCTGGCCAGCCAGTCGGACGGCCTGGGGCAGACCACCGGGCAGCAGCGCGATGCATTGCGCCGCACCACGGCAACTGTCTTGCCCGACAACGCGGTGGCCAACATCGGGTGGAACACGCTCGACCAGCCGGCCCGCTTTACCGACCCGAAAACAGCGACCACTGCCTATGTGTATGACGCCTGGGGCGATGTCGCGCAGGAGTCCAGCCCGGACCGTGGCACCGTCACGCGCCAGCGCGACGCCGCCGGCAACGTGCTTGCGAGCACCGATGCCCGCGGCCAGACCACCCGGGTGCAGCGCGACGCGCTGGGGCGCCCCACGCGGGTCACCCTGCCTGGTGGCGGCACGCAGGAGTTCTCGTACGACGAAGCCGGGCGCATCACCCTGCTCAAAGACGCCAGCAGCAGCACCGCACTGCAGTACGACACCCTGGGCCGCCTGCTGCAAAAGCGCCAGTCCAGGCTCAGTTTTGGCTTCGCCATTGGCAACCACACCGTGGCATACCAGTACCAACCCGGTGGCGGGCTTGCCGCTGTCACCTACCCCAGCGGCTTGCGCGTGCAGTACCTGCGCGATGCCGCCGGCTTGATCACCGGGGTTGACGTGGTGTTGCCCGGCAGCGGGCAACCCACAAGGCCCTTCGTGCGCGACCTGGCCTACACGCCATTCGGTCAGCCACGTGCTTGGAGCTGGGCCAGCGGAGACAGCGCCAGGCGCGAGTTCGACGCCGCAACGCGCATCACCAGCACCGGGTTTGCCAGCTACACCTACGACGCTGCCGACCGCATCACCGCCATTGAACAGCGCTTGTGGAGCCTGCCCGCGGCATCAAGCCCCGGGGCAGTGTCCGCACCCGCGACAGTCCCGCTGCGCTGGTCTGTAGCGTATGACCGCCGCGACCGCATCGTTGGCTTCGAGCGCGCAACGTGGCTCGTAGCGAGAGTTGACGAGCGTGAACAGGATCGCTTCGAAGCACGGCCGATAGTCCTCGTCGAATGGGCAGTTGACGAAGACATTGTGATTGAGCGGCGACGCGCCGGCAGACCCC
>JANOEV010000076.1:0-3149 GCA_031413695.1 Burkholderiales bacterium | reverse complement strand
AGCAAACGCGCCTGATCAATCATGCAGCGTGACTCTGCGATACGCTCGTGCCACACCGATTGGGCAGACAACGTTTTACCGAATGCCGTACGGGTGTGGAGCCGGTGACACATCAGCGAAAGCGCACGCTCCGATAAACCGATCAATCGCATGCAATGGTGAATGCGACCCGGCCCCAGCCGCCCTTGTGCGATCTCGAACCCCCGTCCCTCCCCCAGCAGAATATTTGACGCGGGCACGCGTACGTTTTCGAAACTGATTTCACAATGTCCATGTGGGGCATCGTCATAGCCAAACACCGGCAGCGGTCTCACCACGGTGACACCTGGCGAATTGGCGGGAACCAGAATCATTGACTGTTGAGAATGGGTGGCGGCATCCGGATCAGTCTTGCCCATGACGATATAAATTGCACAGCGTGGATCGCCGGCGCCTGATATCCACCATTTGCGTCCGTTGATCACGTAGCTGTCCCCATCACGCACGATGCGTGTCTCGATATTGGTGGCATCGGAGGAGGCGACATTAGGCTCCGTCATGGCAAATGCCGAACGGATTTCGCCCCTCAGCAGAGGCGCAAGCCAGGTTGCCTGTTGCTCAGGGGTGCCGTATTGGGCAAGCACTTCCATATTGCCGGTGTCGGGTGCCGAGCAATTAAACACCTCGGGCGCCCAGTAGGTTCGTCCCGTAATTTCCGCCAACGGTGCATATTCCATATTGGTGAGTCCGGCGCCGTGCTTTCCGGGCATAAACAAATTCCACAACCCTGCAGCCATCGCCTTTGGCTTGAGTTCATCGAGCAGCAGGACTGGCGTCCAACGATTGCCGGCTGCCGTGTTGGCGGCAATCTCGCCGTGAAAGCGTTTTTCATTCGGCAGAATATGCGCGGCGTAAAAGGACTCCATGCGCTGCTGCAATTCAATTGTTTTTGGTGAGTAGCTGAAGTCCATTATTGCCTCAGATTAATTTGGTCCGTTTCAACAGAACGGTGGTGTGTTGCACTTTTCCTAGCGGACTAATTCGGCAAATTTCCATCCCAGCTCGGCAAATGGACGTGCGGCGTTTCCCATCGCGGTTGCCTGATCGCTGGATGCGGTACCATCTGCGGCGCGTTTGGCGATACCCTGCAATATTCCCGCCATTCGAAACATATTGTAGGCAAGATAGTACTCAAAATTGTCGATACCATCCTTGCGCCCGCTGCGCGCACAATATGATGCCACGTACGATTCGAGCGAGGGGATGCCAAGTGAATTCAGGTCCAATCCGGCGATACCGCGAAACGTATCCGGTTGCACATGCCATGCCATGGCATGGTAGGCAAAGTCAGCAAGAGGATGGCCGAGTGTGGAAAGCTCCCAATCAAGAATTGCCAAAACACGTGCCTCGGTTGGGTGGAAAATCAGATTGTCCATCCTGAAATCGCCGTGCACAATCGATACTTCTTCACCCGCCGGTATGTTTTGTGGCAGCCATTCAATCAAACGATCCATTGCCTCGATGGTTTGTGTTTCGGATGCGCGGTACTGTTTTGTCCAGCGTCCGATCTGGCGCTGGAAATAATTGCCCGGTTTGCCAAAGTCTTCCAGTCCAATCAAATTGAAATCAATCTGGTGCAGCGCGGCTATCACGCGGTTCATTTCATCAAAGATTGCGCCGCGTTCTGCGGGTGAAAAGCCGGGCAATCCCGGATTCCACAAAATCCGGCCGTCAACCATCTCCATGATAAAAAATGCACGCCCGATGATTGATTCATCCTCGCACAATGCGTGAGTCCGTGGCACCGGGATCCCGGCACGACCCAGTGCGGTCATGACAGCGTACTCGCGTTCGATGGCGTGGGCGGATGGCAATAGTTTTGATGCCGGCCCCGGCTTGGCGCGCATCACATAGGCGCGATCAGGTGTAATCAATTTGAAAGTCGGATTTGATTGGCCACCTTTAAACTGCTCAATTCCGGTGACAACGAAGTCGTTGCCGAAGTCGGAACGGAGCCAGGTCGTTAGCGCGCCGATATCCAGCCGGTGTTTTTCGGAAACCGGTTTGGTGCCGGCAAAGTGCCCAAATTGATCAGTCATGTTTCATACTTTTTGTCTGTGACGCGCGTATTCACCAAATAACATCTCCATCGTTGTTGAGCGCGTATCGTTTTGCAACCAATCCGTCGGGGAAAGGTTGATGGTTCGAAGGACAACGTCACGTTTTTCCCAGCCAACGTCGATAACGTTGATGCATGCGGGGCTTTGTTCAAAGCCACCGAGAAGACGCTTTTCCCCGGACAACAGGTAGCTCAGAATGCCACGATTTACCGCGCCATGCAGCACCAACAGCAATGTATCCCAGGTATCGTCCGCGCGCAGCTGGTCAATTTCCGGCAGAACCCGGTCGAGCATCGTGCCAAGGGTCTCGCCGCCGAGAAAGCGGGTGTCGAGGCCGGCCGTGCCATCCATAACCTGCGTAAAACTGGCGCGCAATTCATCGACCGGAATGGCGCCCAGTTTGCCGCTGCGGATTTCCTCGAGCCGGGGGCGATGTTCGACAGGATGCGCGCGGCCGAGTGCCAGCATGACGTGCTGCGCAGTCTGAACTGTACGCGGCAGGCCACTGACAATCACGCGGTCAAACTCAACCTTGTGTTGCGCAAACAGGGTTCCGGCGGCAACGGCCTGACGGATGCCTGCATCGTTAAGCGGTACATCGTTGGGCGGCAACGGCCTGCCATCCGCCTCGAAGTAGTTTACCGACCCGTGTCGCATCAAGTAGATTCTGCGCCGGGCAGGTGACGTCAAGGTTGTACCTCATCGGCACGCGGCGAAAAACCAATTTTTCCGGTAATGAGTCCGGCGTACATCACCCAGTCGGCGGCAAAGCTGAATGCCGGATAGGTAAACGTCGCCGGACGGTTTTTCTCGAAAAAGAAGTGTCCGGTCCACGCAAAGCCGTATCCTGCCGGCAGGATAAACCACGCCAGCCACCAGGTTTGTGTCAGGAACATCACGGCCAGTATGGCAAGGACAACGGTTGATCCGACAAAATGCAACGTGCGGCACGTGCGATTGCGATGTTCCGAAAGGTAGTATGGATAGAAGCTGCTGAATGTCCGGTATTTTTTTTCCATCTTTGTCCTTACCCCTCAGTGACTGAAGCTT
>JANOEV010000075.1:0-4868 GCA_031413695.1 Burkholderiales bacterium | reverse complement strand
GGCCTATTTTTTTTTCAGGACGCTCGTTTATTTCGTCGTCGGTCGTCAGATACTCAACCGCGCGGTTGCGTCGGCCGGCTTTTTCGAGATGACGCATAAACCGCGCCTGTGCCGATAACAGTTTTTCGGCACGCACACCCGATACCGACAACGACTGGGTCTGGAAATAATTGTCCTTCAGCACCAGTTGGCCGACTTCGTCCGTCATGGTTGCCAACAGTGAATCGCGGTCTTCCGCCTTCAACAATCCGGCATCGATCGCGGCACCCAACAAAATCTTGATGTTGACTTCATGGTCTGAGCAATCGACACCCGCCGAGTTGTCGATGGCATCGGTACAAATCCGCACACCAGCAAGTGCGGCCTCGACACGTCCCAGCTGGGTCGCGCCCAGATTGCCGCCCTCGGCCACCACCTTGCAACGCAGCTCGCTGCCGTTGATACGAATTGCGTCGTTGGCCTTGTCGCCGACTTCGCTGTTTGATTGATAGCTGGCTTTTAGATAGGTGCCGATGCCGCCGTTGTAGAACAAATCAACCGGTGCCTTCAAAATGGCGCGCATCAATTCGGTTGGCGTCATTTCGGCCAGTGTGGCATCAATGCCCAATGCCGCTTTGACTTCGGCGGTCAGGGCGATGGTTTTTGCACCGCGCGGGAATACCCCGCCGCCGGTTGAAATGAGCGCCTTTTCGTAGTCATCCCACGATGAGCGGGGCAGGGCAAACAGGCGCGCGCGTTCTTGGAAACTCTTGGCGGCGTCCGGTTTCGGGTCGAGGAAAATATGCCGGTGATCAAATGCCGCCACCAGATGAATGTGCTCAGACAACAACATGCCGTTGCCGAACACGTCGCCCGACATGTCGCCGACGCCGACCACGGTGAATGCGGTGGTCTGGGTGTTGATATCGATTTCGCGGAAGTGGCGTTTGACACTTTCCCACGCGCCCTTGGCGGTGATGCCCATTTTTTTGTGGTCGTAACCCACCGAGCCACCCGAGGCAAATGCATCACCCAGCCAGTGGCCGTATTCGGCTGAAATACCGTTGGCGTAGTCGGAAAATGTGGCGGTGCCCTTGTCGGCCGCGACCACCAAATACGGGTCGTCGCCATCGTGACGCACAACCTGTTTGGGTGCGACCACATCACCCTTGACCAGATTGTCGGTGATATCAAGCAAGCCGCGCAGGAAGTTTTTGTAACATGCAACGCCTTCCTTCATAAACGCTTCACGATCACTGGCAGGTGGTGCCGCCTTCAATACAAAGCCACCCTTGGAGCCGACCGGCACAATCACGGCGTTTTTGACCATCTGTGCTTTGACCAGCCCCAACACTTCGGTGCGGAAATCCTCCGGCCGATCCGACCAACGCAATCCGCCGCGTGCGACTTTGCCGCCGCGTAAATGAATTCCCTCGAAACGCGGGCTATAAACAAAAATTTCGTACAACGGTTTTGGTTCGGGCAACTCCGGCACCTTGGCGGAATCAAGCTTGATCGACAGGTACGATTTGCGCTGATAAAAGTTGGTCCGCAGGCTGGCTTGGATCACCGCCAGGAAGCGCCGCAAAATCCGGTCTTCATCGGCATTCGCCACGCCTTCAAGATGTGACGTGATGGCGGCGGCCGATTGTGCGATGTTGGCGGCACGGTTGTCATTGTTGGCCGGGTCAAAACGTGTGTGGAACAGCTTGACCAGTTCACGTGACACACCGGCGTGTGCCGCCAGTGTTTGTTCGATGTACGACTGGCTGAAGGTAAAGCCGGTTTGTTTCAGATATTTTGCGTAGGTGCGCAACACCAATACTTCATCCGCCGCCAATCCGGCGGCGAGGGTCAGCCGGTTAAGGCCGTCGTTATCAACCAGCTTTGACCAGGCCTGCAAAAAAGTCGACTCAAATTTGGCTTTGATGCTGTCGAAATCGACCCCGTTCACTGTATGCAGCAAACCGTATTCGTGGATGTGAATCGGTAGCGCGCTGATGCGTTCGATCTTATAGGCGCGTTCGCTCTCGACCTTGACACCCATGTTTTCGAGCATCGGCAGCGCTTTGGACAACGTGATGGGTGTGCCAAGGTGGTAGGCGCGAAAGCGCAGCCGTTGGTCATCTTGGCCGTCGTTGGTGTTGCGATACAACGACACCGCCAGCGGCTGGGTGTCGCTTAACTGCCGCGAGGCACTGAAGTCGTCAATCGCCTGGGCGATATCGACATCCTCCCGGTAGGCCACCGGAAACGGCTGCACAAATTCACGCCGTGCCAGGTTGGCCGCGTCTTCACCCATTTTGTCCGAGACGCTGGCAAACACACCTTCTTCCCAACGACGCGTCAGATCAACAATTTGTTCTTCAAGCAGCTTGGTATCGATGTCGCCGGCGGAACTCGGATTGGTGCGCACCAGCATGTGAATACGCGCCAGCACCGATTCAGTGAGTTGTACGTTGAATTCAGCCGAGGTACCGTTGAGGGTGCGTTTGAGCAGGTCCTGCAACTTGACACGGATTTCAGTGTTGTAGTTTTCGCGCGGCAGGTAAACCAGACACGAATAAAAGCGCGCATACAAATCGCGGCGGATAAACAGCCTGGTGCGTGCGCGTTCACCCAAATGCAAAATACCGAGTGTGATATCAAACAACTCGTCGTCGCCGACCTGAAACAGTTCGTCACGCGGATAACCATCAAGTATCGACAAGAGGTTTTTGCCGGCATGGCTGGCCGCCGGGTAACCCGCCCGCGCCATCACCTTGGCGACCTTTTTGCGCAGCAATGGAATGTCGGCCGGGTCGCTGTGATAACTGCTTGACGTGTATAAGCCGATAAAACGCCGTTCGCCGATCACCTGCCCGTTGGCGTCGAAACGTTTGATGCCGATATAGTCGAGGTAGCCGGGGCGGTGCACGGTGGCGCGCGAATTGGCTTTGGTCAGCACCAACAAGCGCGGCTCGCGGGCGAGCTTGCGCAGATTTTCCGGAAGCTCGTTAAAACTCGCCGAGACGCCGCCCAACTTCGGCTCACGCAACACACCAAGCCCCGAGCCGGGGACAATTTTTAGCGTGTCCTTGCCATTGACCACCGCCAGTTCGTAGTCACGATAGCCGAGAAACGTGAAGTGATTGTCGCCAACCCAATGCAAAAACGCGCGCGCCTCGTCGAGTTCATCCAGCGGCACCACTTTTGCGGCGCCGCCCAGATTACCGAGTACCTCGGCGACTTTGGCGTTCATTTTTGGCCAGTCTGCGACAGCGGCACGCACGTCACTCAATACCGTGACCAACCCATCACCCAGCGCTTTGATACGCGCCGGGTCGGTCAGACGTTCGATTTCGATATGAATCCATGATTCGAGCTTCTTGCCATCGCCGGCGGCATCGATACCGCTGATCGCGCCGTGTTTATCGCGCACGATCCCAAACAACGGGTGGGCGATTTGTTGGATGGCAATGCCCTGGCGGTTGATTTCCATGGCGATTGAATCAACCAGAAACGGCATGTCGTCATTGATAAATTCGATGACGGAGGTATTGGCCTCCCAGCCTTGTTCGGCGGCCTTGGGCGTAAAAATGCGCATTTTCGGCGCGCCGGTCTGGAATTCCTGGCCAAACGCCAGGTGGTTCAGCAGGATTGCCGCCCAGATCTTGGGGTCGCGCGCGAGAAAGTCATCTTCATCAATATCGGCGAAATACTTGTCGAGGGCGCTGTCTGCAACAACAGCGTCAGTCTTGCCGGCCGTTGCCTGGATATGTTTCCGGACGTCGGCGAGCACAGCGGCGGCGGCGTCTTTACGTGATTCTCGAGTGGCGGACATGTCACTTTCCCAACGTGGATTCTCAATGCGCCATTATAGTGCGTGGCGCTGGCAGGCTTGATGACGAAGTTGTGACGGAGCGGCGTTTGTTTGTGAATATTGCGCGTGTGGTCATTCTTGTATGCTGCACTGCATCAGTTATTTTTAATGATTCTTGCCCAATAATGTTGACTTGGCTCCTGTGTTCAAAAAATACCCGGTGTTAAGATTTGACGATGATGCACGCCTCCCTGGTTGTTGATCCCGAATTGTCCAACTGACGCCGACTGACCTATTGCACATGAATCGTAGCGAGTTCATTCTTGAAACCCAAAATCTGACCAAAGAGTTCCGCGGTTTCACCGCGGTCGATCGGGTCAGCCTCAAGGTTCGACGCGGCAGCATCCACGCATTGATCGGTCCCAACGGTGCGGGCAAAACAACATTCTTTAATTTGTTGACCAAATTTTTGCCGCCGACTGCCGGCACCATCGTCTACAACGGCGACGACATCACGCGTGAAAAGCCGGCCGAAACGGCGCGCCGTGGGGTGGTGCGGTCATTCCAGATTTCGGCCGTGTTTCCACATTTGAGCGTGCGCGAAAATGTACGCGTGGCGCTGCAGCGCAAGCTCGGCACCAGTTTTCATTTTTGGAAGTCCGACAAAACCCTGTCACACCTTGATGGTCGTGCGCAGGAATTGTTGGAGCAGGTCGATCTGGGCAGCTTTGCCGATACCCAAACCGTGGAGTTGCCCTACGGCCGCAAACGCGCACTTGAAATCGCCACCACGCTGGCACTCGAGCCGGAGCTGATGTTGCTCGATGAGCCGACCCAGGGCATGGGCCACGAAGACGTCGGGCGGGTGGTCGAACTGATTCGCAAGGTGTCGGCGAACCGCACCATCCTGATGGTCGAACACAATATGAGTGTGGTGGCCAATCTTTCCAACACCATCACGGTACTTGCGCGCGGGTCGGTGTTGGCTGAAGGGCCGTATGCCGAGGTCTCGAAAAACAGTTTTTCCAAGTCGTTCTGACAACGTTTGATGTTTTGGCTAATGCCCGAAACCAGGCGCTGCTCAAAG
>JANOEV010000074.1:0-5946 GCA_031413695.1 Burkholderiales bacterium | reverse complement strand
GGTCCAGGCGCAGGACCGAGGGCAAGGTGCGTCGCTCCCACTCCACCGAGCAGACGCCAGAACCCAGCCCGGTGAACACCTGGCGCTGGCGCGCAGTGCCCACCGCCACGGAGAACCCTGGGTGGTCCTTGGCCTCGGGCAGCCGATCCCAGAGCACGTGCTCGGTCATGCCCCGCGGCGGCGAGGGATCGATCGTCGGCGGCGAGCCCTGACCCGACACGTAGCCGAGCGTCCCCATGACCAACGCGGTGAGGGCGCCACCCATGGTCCAACCGAGGAACGCTTGCAGCGGCTTGCTCCAGCGCAGGCTGCCGGACGAGCCAAATCCGGAGAGCCCCATGTACACCAGCCAATGCACCCTGAAACTCGCCGACGGTACGACATGGACTGCCGATGGCAAGCCGTTCACAGGCGAACGCAAACTCGGCACGTCAACCGACAAGCGCGATTGGGTAAACATGGAAAATATTTCCATGCATATTATCGAGCGAGACGGCAAATACATTTTGCGGCTGGCTGACAACAAATCAAGCGTGCGGGCAAATTTCAAAGGGCGCATCTGGTACGCGCCGAATCCCGACCTGCGCGTCGAGGCAAGATATGTCCCCTACCCTGCGGGCCGCACCATCCCCATTGTGAATGTTCTTGATGAGGTATCGGACGAACCATCGCCCGGCTATGTCGAATTCATGATTCGCGGCGCTAAACACAAGCTTGACGCGGTCGGCGACGGTGATGGATTGTTTTTTGTCATTCGTGACGCAACCTCCGGCGACACCACCTACCGGCCGTCACGCTTTTTGTTCGTCGAGAAAAAGCCGGAAGCACAAAAACCGTTCATGCTTGATTTCAACCGCGCCTACAACCCACCATGCGCGTTTTCGGAATTCACAACCTGCCCGCTGCCACCAAAACAAAACATCATGCGGACAAAGATTGAAGCAGGCGAGAAGTACCGAAAACCCGCCTAGGACAGCTATTTGGCTGCGGATAACTTTGTACTAATTCCAAGCTTTTTTTGCATGTATTCCGTGGCGCGACGTTCGCCAACGAGAATCATCTCATCGAGAAACGCGGCGAATTGCACCGCCTCTTTGGGATTTGTCGGCGGATAGGTCAACTTTTCTTTCCAAAGCATATTTATGCGCGCTTGGAAATCAGCAAGCTGGTTTCCGTAATCCCGCGCTTCGGCATCTTTTTTTTCACCAAGGGCCATGCGCTCCAACGCGCGCAATCCGACGATCACTTCGATATTACTTTTTCCAAATGTGATCATCCGATTGGCGAGCATTCTGCACACTTCGTACCGTCCGTCAGGCAGTTTTCCTTCCGGATCGGGATTACACATTTGTGAGAAACGATGAAATGGGGGCAATGGCATTTCCCCTGCCACGGTAAACGCTGCCGACTCAACAACGCCAGCTTTGTCCGAAGCAGATATGGACGGCCCGACAGACCGCGCGTATCTGAGGCCAATCTCCATCGCCTGTGAATAGTGCCAATCAAGGGCAGATTCATTCGACGCACGTTTCAAGAGAATGCCTGTTTCCATGTTCCGGCCCATGGCAAACTCAGTAGCCGCGAAAAGCATCCAGCCGTATGTATTCGTCGGGTGGTTGTTGACAAACTGAAAAAGAGGATTTCTCTCCAAACAAAACGGTTGATTGGGAAGCCCTGCACATTGATTCGCAAGGACAAATCTCACAAATGCCAAAGTCTCATCTCGCTTGGCTATATCCTGGATTGACTCGGCAAGCGTCATCGCGCGGCGCATCGCAGCCGCCTGCAGTCCGTCTTGTTCGATAGTTGTCCGTGTTTTCCCCGACTCGACGCCCGCCAGCCTGACTGACTTTGCCGATAATGCGACGGCCACGGCATCGTTTGATGCCGCCATTGCGGCAAGTGTATTTTGTACAATTTCCTGCTCAATGGCTTGCCGCTTGTCGGCACTCGATGCGGCGGTCGTCACACCGGCCGGCTGACCCGCCGCCGTTTCCGCTTGCTTGACATTTTCGCCCGGCACGGTTGCACAGCCGACGAGACAGGCAGCGATAAAACCAGCTGTCCACCCTGCAAATTTTTGAATTAATTCGTAACTCAACATGGCATCCTCAAAACATATCATTTAAAAAAACGGGGGCATTATGCCAAATTTCTTGGTACGTCGGCAAGCACATCAATGTCAGCCAAAATCCCCAAATCGTCCAGATCAAGAAACGTCACTTCGGCATGGTTGCGGGCAATCAATTCGCGACCGCCTGTTTCACCGGCGAGCAATTGCAATGCATCCGAGAATTGCTGATCGAAGCCCACCGGATGCCCGCGCTGATGCCGACACATCGCCACGACGATGCCGCGTTGCTTCTGAAGCGCTGTCGCAACCGCAGCAATGGTCGATGCTTTGACCAGCGGCATATCGCCGAGCCCGATTATCCAACCCTCGGCGTCGGGGCTTGCCTTGACACCGCACGCAATCGACGTCGCCATTCCTTCCAGAGCGCGCCTGTTTACCACCACATCGCAATCAAGCTCCACCGCAACCTGACTTGCATGCTGAAATACCGCTGACTCGTCGCTGACGACAATCACGACATGCTCCAACGCGGCGCGCATATTTCGTGCGCTTGCCTGTAGAAGCGTTTGGCCATCCGGCAATTTTGCACACTGCTTGGCACCACCAAAACGCCGTCCCTGCCCCGCCGCCAGTAACACGCCGACAATCATGCCGCGCCACCGGTTTGCCCTATGCGGTCGGCGTGTGCGTCCAACCGCTGCAGCACGATCCGGTTGCGTGCGGCAATCAGTTCGGCGGCGATGGCAACGGCAATTTCCGGCGGCGTACGACTGCCGATCTGCAGCCCCACCGGGCCATGCAGTCGCGCAACCTGCGCCGACGATACATCGAGCCCGGCCAAGCGCTTGCGGCGCTCGTCGCTGGTTTTTTTCGAACCAACGGCACCAACATATACCGCTGCCGTTTTAAGCGCCTCCATCAACGCCATGTCATCAAGTTTGGGGTCATGCGAAACCGCAACAATGACCGTGTGTGCGTCCGGATTAAAGGCAATCACGGCATCGTCTGGCATGCCATCCAGAAAAGTGGTTTGCGAAACCCGCCACGCGCTGCGATATTCCTCACGCGGCTCGCAAATGCTGACGACAAAATCCAGCGTTTTGGCAATTTCCGCAAGGTACACCGCAATCTCGGATGCACCGACAATCAACAGCCGCCAGCGCGGACCATGCAGGCAAAAAAACTGTAATGCGCTGGTCGACGTCTCCTCAGCCTCACGCGCTGTGCGGAACGCCCATTCACCGGTTCGCAAATCCAGTGCGCGGACAAACACATAGCCCTCACCAATCTTGGTCAGCAGGGCTGTGATGCGTGCCGCATCCAGGCCGGCTTCGATGACAACCTCGAGTTCGCCGCCGCATGGCAGGCCAAATTTCTGGGCGTCTTCACTGGTCACGCCGTACTGCTGAATAATAGGCACCGCGCCGACAAAAGTATCGCGGCGGTCCACCAGATCGTCCTCAATGCATCCACCCGATACGGAGCCAATCACAACGCCGTCATCACGCATGGCCAGCATCGAGCCCGGTGGGCGCGGACTGGCACCAAAGGTGCGGGTGACCGTGACCAGCCAAACACGCCGACCCTGCTGCAACCAGGTCTGCAGGTGGGACAACACCTCAAGGTCAAGTGATTGCATGATCGATTCGGGCAAACTAACTTGCGAAACGGCAATAAAGACGGCGCTCTTCAGCCATTTTTGGCTGGAAACGACCGCCCTCTGTGCACTTTCGTTTCATTTTGCCGCACCCAATGCCTGCGCAGAAGCGGTAACCACCCGCAGTCCAAAATGATCCGCCACAGCGTTGGCATAGTCGTCAAAGAAGCGCGACGTGAGGTTATGATGCGAGCCGCCTTCAGCTTTGAAAAAGCGCTTGTTGGCGGTCGCAGCGGCAAACAGCTTTTCACTCATGGTAAACGGCACAATCGAATCGTCCGTGCCGTGCGCGATCAAGATCGGCACCTTGACGTCGTCAATCCGCTCGAGGTTGTCAAATCGCTGCGTGATCAATCCGCCGACCGGCAAAAAGCCGAACGCAGTGGCCTTCACCATCTCGGGAATATTGGTGAATGCCGCCTCTAAAATCAATCCGCTGGCACTGGCATCCTTGATCGCGAGATGGGTCGCCATCGCACCACCCAATGAGTGGCCAAAAATAAATTTTTTGCGATTTGGCGCAATCTTGTCGATATACGCCCACGCTGCCTCAGTATCTTCATAGGACGATTGCTCGGTCGGCGGCCGCAATGACGACTTGCCAAAACCACGATAGTCAATCGCCAGGACGGCGAACCCCATCGCGTTCCAACGCGGGATGCGCGTGACACTTCCGGTCAGGTTCCAGCGTGCTCCATGCAAATACAACAAAACCGGCGCATTGGCATTTTCCACCGGCGCCCACCAGGCGTGGATGCTTTCTCCACCGCCACCCACCGGAATGGTATGTTCAACAAAGGTCGCCGGCAGCGGTCGGCTTCCCCACCATGTCGCTTCGGTCGGGCGAAATATCCAGTCACCTTGTTTGGAATCGACATAGGCGCATCCGCCGGCGCCGACCAGCATCAGCATCAGTATCAATCGTGAAAGCAGGGGTTTTAACATCGTTTTCTTGATCCAATAACAAAAATCACGCAAGAACAGTCAGACTACGTTGGTTGATTTTGGTTTCTGTGCGCTTGAACTGGTGCCGCAAATAACGATCGGTTGCCGGCGTGCGGCGCCAAACAGCCAAACAATCCGGCTCGTGGATTCACGAGATCGCCCGACAAACACGCGTTGTCGGGCGATCGGTGTCAAACAGTCAACAGAAACGCCTCAGGTCAACCCGCGTCTGCTCAAGCCTTGAGCGCCGCCATGTCAAACGGCAGCATGCGCAACCGTTTGCCGGTCAGCGCAAAAATTGCGTTTGACACCGCTGGTGCAATCGGTGGCAAACCCGTTTCGCCCACACCGGTCGGCGACGTACCGCCTTCGACAAAATGCACTTCCATGCGCGGCATTTCGCCCATGCGCAGCAACGGATAGTCATGGAAGTTCGACTGTTCAACAACACCGTCTTTCAGCGAAATTTTGCCGTAGAGCGCCGCCGACAATCCAAACACCACCGCGCTTTCGACCTGCGCCGTGACCGTCAACGGATTAACCACCAAGCCACAATCGATTGCTGAAACAATGCGGTGTATCTTGAGCATGCCGGCTTCCATCGACACTTCCGCCACGTGCGCGACCACCGAGCCAAACGACTCATGCACGGCAACCCCGCGTGCACGACCCTTCGGTAACGGCGAACCCCACCCGGCTCTTTGCGCCGCCAGGTTGAGCGTCTTAAGCACCTTGGCGTTTTTGCCAAGATAGGCGCGTCGGAATGCAACCGGATCCTGTCCCGCCAGCTTGGCGAGGTCGTCCATGGTCGTTTCCATCGCATACGCCGTATGCGAATGTCCCACCGAGCGCCAAAACAAAACCGGCACGCCGGTCTTGGTGGTGTGCGACGTCGTGTGCATATTGGCAATATCATAGGGCGTATCCGCAACACCTTCGACGCTGGTCGCATCGATGCCGTCTTTGATGAAGGCACCTTCGAATACCGTGCCCGCCACCAGTGACTGACCGACCACCGTGTGATTCCAGGCCGCAATCTTGTTCTGTGCGTCGAGCCCCGCCTCGATACGATGCACATACATCGGACGATACGAGCCGCCCTTCATGTCGTCTTCGCGCGTCCAGACGGTTTTGACCGGCACGCCGGCCTTTTTTGCGATCTCAACCGCCTCGACCACATAATCCGAAGCGAGATTTGCCCGCCGGCCGAATCCGCCACCTGTGAGCATCGTATTGAGTTTGACATTCTGCGGTGGCACACCTGCGACCT